>JBIIHN010000405.1:0-2578 GCA_044235745.1 Bacteroidia bacterium | reverse complement strand
GATTTTACAGATGTAAACTCACAGGTGTCTAAGGAAGTATCCCAGTCACGGTTGATACTGATGCCGCAGATGAATGCCGGAGAAGAAATTGTGCCCTGAAACAAGAGTACCTGATCGCCGTTTCCGTCCAAACTCAGATAGCTGTTTGGTGCATTGAAAGCGGATTGTATGGCCGTTACTGTTCCCGTATTGGCCGTCAAAGCTCTTTTGCATTGTATCGTAACCTGGGTTCCGCAATAGAGTACCGTTGATGATGTCCATTGTATGATGCCGTCTCCATATGAACCGGTGTTTACACCACAGGGATCTGTCGTTTGAAATACACCTTGATCTGTCCATCCCAGATCGGTGAGAAATACCGACGTGCCTGCTTCAATATCTTTCAGTATAACAAAACTGATTTCATCGTCCTGTGTGACATTATTATCATCGGTGGTGATGTATCCGGCAAATACAATGTCGCCGGGTTCCAGTATGGTTTGCGCGTTGAGTGTTGCGGTGATGGATAGCATCGCTGTTAGCAGCAGTGTCAGTAGCGTTCGCATGTAGTTGGTTGTTTTGAATGCGGTTTCTCTTCGAATGGATTCCAAACATATGTATGAACGGTTCGGGTTTCTAATCGAATTAATCGCTTTTATTACACCTTTCTGTCAATTTTCATGAAGCGGTGGATGGTATACGGATTTTTTTTAACTTTGGTTCTATGCGGGCAATACTGATTTCTTGTTTCTTCCTTTGCTGGTGGTCTGCTGTAGCGTTGGCTCAAGGTGCTCCAGGCACAAAAAAGCTTTCACTTCCCGTTGATTTTGAAGTAGTAAACGGTGACTTTAGCAATACCGTCGTCTACATGAGAAGAGGGAATGAAACGGTGGCTACCTTCAAGGGAGCCCGGTCGATGCGCGTAAAACTTGATTATAATTCCGAGTACCGACTTGATTTTACCAAACCCGGCTACATCACAAAATCAGTGATGGTGAATACACAGGTGACGGAGGAACGCAGGAAAATCGGGTTCGATCCTTACAAAATAGGTGTGCGCCTTTTTAAGCAGTATGAAGGCGTGAATATTGTGGTTTATAATCAGCCGGTGGCTTCTATCCGGTTCCTTCCCGATTATGATGAATTCGGGTATGATACCGATTATACCAAATCCATTCTTTCCGAGCTGAAACTGGCAGAAGATCTGTTGGAAAAGAAGGCCGCCGAAGAACGTAAACTGGATCGTCTGGCAGGATTAAAGAAAAAGGAAGACAAGAAATCAGAGGTTCGGCTTACGGCAGAGCCGTCTAAAAGAGCTCTTGATGTTCCTGTAAACACTGCGCCGGTTGAACCTGATCCTTCAGCAGCTGTACAATCTTCTGCTGATCCGGGTTCTAAAACCCCATCTGTTCAGCCGGATCTTGCAGCCGATGGCATTCGTGCGGAAGGTGGCTTCGGCAGTGGAGGCGATGATCCGTTGTCCACAGGTGTTTCCGGTGCGGGCGAAGCGCCGATCGCCGGATATCCGCCCGCTAACGGTGATGAAGTACCTGCAATTAATCTGGCTTCTTCTGATGGTGCTGAGCCTGCACTTACAGAGGTCATCGTGCCCGCGATTCAGGAACGTAGCGTGGAAGTGATCCGTGAACGAAACCGTACGATCACCGTTTTTCTGCTGAAAGAGGGTGATAAGGTTAAATCATGTAAGATGGTGCAGTACGATTGGGGTGGCTTGTTTTATTTCGTGAATGACCATCAGACCGTTTCCAAACACCTGTTCGATTTTTATATACGCCCCGCGTCAAGGTAATTGTACTTTACCGCTGCCCCTTTGGAATTTTCTGGAGATGATCACAATGAAGGGAGTGATGATCACTGTGGGCAATAACCAGGAGATAAAAGGCGGGTCTGTTTGCCAGTTGTTCACTAAAAATGCGGTTACCGTGGCGATGTAACCTCCCATCATACCCGATATATGCTTTAACAACCAGTGATTTTTTTGAGTTGGCGGTACAGTGTATCGCTTGTAATCCTGACGGGTGCCTGATAACATGATGAGTCCGAATATACCGGGGACAAGTCCTGCGCTGTTGCTTTTTGCCAGTATCAGATAGATTCCCATGGCCACAAGCCCGATTCCGGCAACCGCCGAGATCATCAGGATCGCCCAGTCGATTCGCGCGGCTTTTTGTCCTTTATGTAATAACTTGAGGGATAAAGCCCGGTGTCCGCCGATGACCAGATACATGCTGAAGATCCCGATTAAAAACAGAAACAGGTTGCTGCGGTAGATGGATAAGCTAGTGGAGGTGATAAAAATGACATACATCGACCAGACATAGATTTTTCCCGACAGGCGATGGGTCTTACCACCATCCTGATTAAACATGGCGATGGGTCCTGCAAGTAATGCCAGCGAACCGCTGAGGATGTGCAGCCAGCGAAGAAGATCAATGGTGAGTTGTTCCATGGTTTTTTTCTGCAAATGAAAGCCTGGAATTCTCCCTTTGCAAGTGTCGGGGGATGGGGAGTAAAATGCAGGGATTAATCGCAATAATTGGGATGAATGGAGCTTTTGGGGATGAAAATCCTGCCGGTT
>JBIIHN010000404.1:0-2583 GCA_044235745.1 Bacteroidia bacterium | reverse complement strand
CCTGAAGGGAAAAATGGTATTGCTCGATTTCTGGGCATCCTGGTGTGGACCTTGCCGAATGGAAAATCCCCACGTTGTAAAGGCCTGGAAAAAATACAAAGACGCCAAGTTTAAGAACGGAAAAGGATTTACAGTGTATAGCGTTTCACTCGATCAAAATAAAGATCACTGGATTAAAGCAATTGCAAAGGATAGTCTGGCCTGGCCTTATCACGTGAGCGACCTTGGCGGCTGGCAGTCACGCCCTGCTGCTATCTATGGCGTTAACTCAATCCCTGCTAACTTCCTCATCGACGGAAATGGTGTGATCGTAGCCCGCGGACTTCGTGGTGCTAACCTGGAGTCAACACTCGAATCACTCACTGCAAAATAACAGAAACTGCGAGCCCTTCGCTCCGTACCAACAGCAAAGCCTTCCTTCGGGAGGGCTTTTTTATGTCAAGAACTATTGAAATCAGGCTATTTACTGCCAAAATGTCCATATTAAGTCCGATGGAACTATTTTTGTGATGCCCGGGCACCCATCAATGAAAATACGAAACCCGTTTACACGCAGAAAAGCGATGAGTCAGGAAACAGAAAACAGCAACGAAATAAAAGACAATCCGATAGCGGAAGAATTACAACGCACCAGCGAAGTTGAAGCTTCAGAACAAAAGCCATTGGAAGAAGATCCGGTAGCAAAAATGGAAGCAGAAATCACCGAACTGAAGGATAACCATCTTCGACTATACGCCGAATTTGAAAACTACAAACGCCGTTCGATAAAAGAGCGTGCTGATTTAATCAAGTCGGCCGGCGCTGACATCATTTCAGCTATGTTGCCGGTATTGGATGATTTTGACCGTGCGCTAAAAGCGATGGGCGACACCGCAGATGGACCTGTAAAAGAAGGAGTGTTGTTAATTCATCAGAAACTGAAATCCACACTGGAAGCCCGTGGACTTAAACCCATCGACGCCATCGGCAAGGAATTCGATGTTGAACTACACGAAGCGATAACAAACGTACCGGTGGAAGATGCAGCTATGAAAGGAAGAGTGATAGACGAAGTGGAAAAAGGATATTGGCTGAACGATAAAGTAATTCGATACTCGAAAGTTGTTATAGGAAGTTAAGATGTCAAAACGCGATTATTACGAAATACTTGGCGTGGCCAAGAATGCGACGGAAGCAGAGATAAAAAAAGCTTACCGTCAGATGGCGCTCAAGTATCACCCCGATAAAAACCCGGACGATAAAGAAGCGGAAGAGAAGTTCAAGGAAGCCGCTGAAGCCTATGAAGTGCTGAGTAATCCGGAAAAGAAAGGTCGTTATGATCAGTTTGGTCATGGCGGAATGGGCGGTGCCGGTGGATTCGGCGGTGGTCAGGGGATGAACATGGACGATATCTTCTCTCAGTTCGGAGATATTTTTGGCGGTGGTAATCCTTTCGAAAGTTTCTTCGGTGGCGGCGGCGGCAGAGGTGGAAGACGAACCGTGAATCGTGGTTCCAACCTTCGGATTAAAGTAAAGCTGACGCTGGAGGAAATTGCCAAGGGCGTTGAGAAAAAAATAAAAGTAACTAAGATGGTGGGCTGTCAGACCTGTGGCGGCTCAGGTGCTCAGGCGGGACAAAGTTCCTTTTCATCCTGCAGCATGTGTAAAGGCAGCGGACAGGTACGTCGTGTTACGAATAGTTTCCTCGGACAAATGCAGACGATCACTACTTGTCCGCAATGTCACGGCGAAGGCCAAACGATCACCAGTAAATGCAAATCCTGCTCCGGATCCGGTGTACAGCAAGGTGAAGAAGTGATCAGCATTAATATCCCGCCGGGAGTAGCGGAAGGCATGCAGCTCAATGTGAGTGGAAAAGGAAATGCAGCAGAGCGTGGCGGAATACCGGGCGATCTCTTGATTGTGGTGGAAGAAATCCCGCATCAGTTTTTACAACGTGATGGAGAACACCTCATATACGACCTGTACATCAGCTTTATCGATGCCGCACTGGGTACTAACGTTGAAGTACCTACGCTCGAAGGAAAAGCGAAAATTAAAATCGACGCCGGTACGCAGGGCGGAAAAGTATTACGTCTGAAAGGCAAAGGTGTGCCTGCCCTTAATTCTTACTCCAGAGGAGATCTGCTGGTGAACATCAATGTCTGGACACCACAACAACTCAGTTCTGACGAAAAGAAAGCACTCGAAAAACTACGCGATTCCGAAAATTTCAAGCCGAGTCCCGGAAAGGGAGATAAAAGCTTCTTTGAAAGGATGAAAGAGTATTTTAACTGATGAGTTGCAGGTTATAAGTTATAAGTTATAAGTTATACGTATTGTATGCAGGGGCTGGTCGCGACCAGCCCTTACCATTTTACTGGTGATGGTTGCAGGTTGATTCATGGGAGGGGCTGGTCGTGACCAGCCCTTCCCATTTTACAGATGATGGTTGCAGTATAATTCATGGGAGGGGCTGGTCGTGACCTGCCCTTCCCATTTTACAGATGATGGTTGCAGTATAATTCATGGGAGGGGCTGGTCGTGACCTGCCCTTCCCATTTTACAGATGATGGTTGCAGTATAATTCATGGGAGGGGCTGG
>JBIIHN010000403.1:0-2592 GCA_044235745.1 Bacteroidia bacterium | reverse complement strand
AGATAAGAATCCGGTGACTCCGTCTCTTGAATACGCATCGCCAGATTTTTCTCCAGCTCTTTGTAGAGGCGGTCGCGCAGGTGTCGGGAAGTTACAAATCGTCCCTCTTTACCGAAGAAAGGTGAGTTGTTGATGGTAAACAACATACTCATGGTGGGTTCGTCAACAGATATTGGTTTAAGTGCTTCCGGATTTTCAAAATCGGCAACGGTATCACCGATATCAAAGTCTTCAATACCGGTCAATGCGCAAAGATCTCCGCAGAAAATCTCCTGCACCTTCTTTCTGCCTAGTCCTTCAAATACAAATGCTTCTTTAATACGCATCTTTTTAATGGTACCATCTTTCTTCACCAATGAAACAGGCTGGTTCTCCTTCAGTGATCCGCGCGAAATACGCCCGATCGCAATTCTGCCAACAAACGTAGAGAAATCGAGAGAGGTGATCAGCATCTGAGGTGTTCCTTCTACCTTCTCCGGCTCAGGGAAATATTCAATGATGGTGTCGAGCAGGGGAGTGATGGAATCCGTAGGTGTTTTCCAGTCGTGGTTCATCCATCCGTGTTTGGAGGATCCATATACCGTCGGAAAGTTCAGCTGGTCTTCGTTTGCATCCAGATGGAAAAACAGGTCGAAAACCTTTTCATGCACTTCTTCCGGGCGACAGTTTTCTTTATCTACCTTATTAATCACCAGAATGGCTTTTTTACCCATCTCCAGTGCTTTTGAAAGTACAAAACGGGTTTGTGGCATCGGACCCTCAAACGCATCAACCAGCAGCAGAACGCCATCGGCCATGTTCATAACGCGCTCCACTTCTCCTCCAAAATCGGCGTGACCAGGTGTATCAATGATGTTAATTTTAACCCCTTTGTATTGTACAGAAACGTTTTTGGCAATGATGGTAATGCCTCGTTCACGTTCCAGGTCGTTATTATCGAGAATTAATTCACCGCTCTTTTCGGTGTCGCGGATCAGCTCAGTTTGATGTAAAATTTTGTCAACTAATGTTGTTTTGCCATGGTCGACGTGGGCAATAATGGCAATGTTGCGGATAGATTGCATGTTGTTTGGGAATCTTGTTGTCTGTATGTTGCTGATTTTCAGCATTTTGGATATGGCAAACAGACGGTGCAAAAATACGGTTTTTTCCCGGGTTTTGGAAGTGTAATTGACAAAGTACTGACAAAACTTTTCTGAATCCAGGTTGTTATAGTCTTGTTATTTAACCAATCTTACTATTATGTACTCAAAAAAAATGCTCTCAATGGCTGCCTTCCTGATGATAGGCGCCTCACTGTTCACTTCCTGTAAGGATGATGATGAAGATGAAACAACTCCTGCTCCCGGTTCCGGTAAGGTGTTGATTACTCATGCTTCTCCGGATGCTCCTGCCGTAGATCTGCTGCTGGACAACGTTAAGCTGAATACCGCTCCGGTTGCTTTCCTGGATAATACAGGTTACCTGACTGCAACTGCAGGCACACGTAACATCAAAATCAATGTAGCCGGTACATCTACTACCGCGCTTTCTGCAAATTTGCCGGTTGTAAATGGAAAAAATTACAGTGTTTTTGCTGTTGATAGCGTTTCAAAATTGAGCGCAGTAGTGTTTGAAGATAATCTGGCAGCTCCTGCCAGTGGTAAAGCGCATGTCCGTTTTATCCACCTTTCACCAAACGCTCCTGCGGTTGATATTGCTCTGGACGGTGGTGCTGTTGTGTTCGGTGACTATGAGTTCAAAGAAGGTTCAGCCTTCACTCCGCTGGATGCAAATACCTATGATCTGGAAGTTCGTGTTGCAGGTACATCTACTGTTGCGCTCGACCTCGATCCGATTACCCTGACCGCTGGTAAAATCTACACTGTATACGCTAAAGGTTTCCTGGGCGGTACCGGTGCGCAGGCTTTGGGTGCGGAAATTATTGTGAATAATTAATTGTTTCAATAAAAGGTCTATCTCTGACCTTAACAATTGATCCCGTTATTCAAAGTGCGGCTGCAAATCATCATTTGCGGCCGCACTTTTTTATTTCTTTTTTGATTTCTGAAAACTCAGGGATTGAAGTGTACTGATTATTTGGCTGTTTGATTCCTGAAATCCCGCCTTAAATGGACATGGCCTCAAGTGACGACATTCACTGCATTGCTGCTGATTTCCGCTGAGTGAACAATGGGTTAGTTCAATTGGTCCGTCAATAATCCGTATGATATCCCAGTATCTTAATTCTGCCGGTTTTTTCCTGAGCAGGTAGCCTCCGGTCCAGCCACGTCGACTTTCCAGAATCTCAGCTTTCTTCAATTCAGCTAAAATTCCTTCAAGAAACTTTCTTGGTAGCTTAGCGCCTGAAGCAATCTCCTGAACCTTTACAGGCTCATTTTCGCTTTTATCGATGATATATTGCAAGGCCAGGAAGGCATATTTTACCTTTTTCGATAACATAATTGCAAATGAATGACTTTGAAAAGCCTGGTCAAATACTAACCCGTCAGATTTTAATTGAAATATTCAGTATGCATTGTTAACAGAGGTTTTCAGTTTGTCTTGTTGAAACCTTTTTAGCCGGTTCGTCATTTGGGCGGGCTTTTATCT
>JBIIHN010000402.1:0-2596 GCA_044235745.1 Bacteroidia bacterium | reverse complement strand
GGATCGGCCCAATCTCCTTATAACCTCGGACGAACAGCAACCCATGAAGTCGGGCACTGGCTTTCACTCATCCACATCTGGGGAGATGATCCGTCTTCGTCTCCATGCTCTGGAAAGGATTTCACTAATCAGGAAGTAAACTTAGGTTGGGATGATACGCCTAATCAGGCACAGCCGACTTTTCGATGTAAGTCGTTTCCGGCAACTGATGAGTGTACAATGACTAATCCGGGCTTCATGTACATGAATTACATGGACTATACCGATGATAAATGTATGATGTTTTTTACCAATGGGCAGATACGGAAAATGCGTAACGTATTAGATGGAATACGGGATTCGATTAAGCAATCGAATGGTGCAATTCTTCCTCAGCCTTATCTAAATGATCTGGCAATTGACTCTGTATTATCGCCAGTGAGAAGTTTGGAAAACCGATGTCTCCAACCGGAAATCAGAATAAGAAACAACGGTTCTAATATCGTTTCATCTTTTGATATTATTTATGGTTTGATAGGAGGATTCAGGAAAACATATACCTGGACGGGAAACCTGAATCCGGGATCATCCACCATCATCACACTACCCACTATCGGAACTAATTCGGGTCATCAGGTTATCGAATTCCGATTAAAAACACAGGATGAAAATTCCGTAAATAATTACCGGAGTTCTGGATTTAGCAATACCGTGTTAACGAATGATAATTGTATTGAATCCGCTTTTTTAGCCTATCCCAATCCGGCTATCGGTACAAATTATATCTGTGTAAAAGCAAACGCTTCAGAAAGTCAGGAAGCAACGGTTCAGCTTGTTAACAATCTCGGGCAGATATTGTTTGAAGAAAAAAGAACCGTAAATCCCGGTGACGCCATTCAACTGAATATGGAGGGTATGTCCGGTGGGATTTATTTTCTCAATATTACCGGTGATCGTTATAATGAAAGTGCAAAATTAATCTACATCCCTGCTGAAACACCCGCCGCAGGAGTGCCAAACTGCAATTAACATGACAACTGTTTCTATTCAGCATCTTCTGACTTCTGAAAATAAAAACATCCGGCAAATTGCTGAAAAAGTCATCAGGGATATTCGCATAACTGATGAAGATGCGTTATGGCTCTTTGAGCGGGCTGAACTCAGTGAGACCGGAATACTTGCTAATTATATCAGGGAGAAGAAGAATAAGAACTTCACTTATTTCAACCGCAACTTTCATATTGAGCCTACTAATGTTTGCGTTTTCACCTGTAATTTTTGTTCCTATTCCAGAGAGTATAAAAATAAAGAAGACGGTTGGGAGATGAGTATTCAGGATATGCTGGACAAAGTAATAGCATATGATGACAAACCTGTAACTGAAGTTCATATTGTAGGTGGGGTACATCCAAGAATGGACCTCGCGTTTTTCGGCGAGTTACTCTCTAAAATAAAACAGTACCGTCCTGAACTTCACATAAAGGCATTTACAGCTGTGGAACTGGATTATATGTTCAGAAAAGCAAAGATGAGCGCTTCAGAAGGTGTGTCTTTTTTGAAGAGTAAGGGTTTGGACTCCATACCCGGTGGCGGAGCAGAAATATTTGACGAATCTATACGCTCACAGATTTGCGGCGATAAAGCAGATGCTGATCGTTGGCTGGAAATCCATCGTGCAGTGCATGAAGCCGGATTAAGAAGCAATGCAACTATACTTTATGGTCACGTAGAATCCTATGAACATCGTGTTGATCACATGAGGCGGTTAAGAAATATGCAGGATGTAACCGGAGGCTTTCAGACATTTATTCCTTTAAAGTTCAGGAATAAAGACAATGACATGTCGAATGTAAATGAAGTGACATTAATTGAAGATCTAAAAATGTACGCGGTGAGTCGGATTTACCTGGATAATTTCGACCATATTAAAGCTTATTGGCCGATGATTGGCCGTAGCACCGCTCAGCTATCACAATCGTTTGGTGTAGATGATCTGGATGGAACGATAGATGACAGTACAAAAATTTATACCATGGCGGGTTCAGAGGAACAGGTTCCCGTTTTAAGCACTGAACAGTTATGCGATTTAATCCGGCAGTCAGGAAGAATTCCTATTGAAAGAGATACGCTCTACAATGTGGTGGAGCAGCACGGCATTGAATTCATCGCCTGAGTTATTTATTTGGATGCCTTTTTTAGCAGGAACATGGCGATAAATGAATAAACAATATTGGGTATCCAAACAGCGAGCCAGGCAGGAAGGTTTCCGTTGGTGGCAAATGTCTGACTGATTTGCATAAACATGATATAAGTAAAGCTAAGCAGTATTCCGGCACCTATTTGTAAACCAATTCCACCTCTAACTTTTCTACTGGAAAGTGATACACCCATTATTGTTAGAATAAAGGTAGAAAAGGGAAGTGAAATCCTTCGGTGTTTTTCAACAAGATAAAACGGAACTTCCTCAGATCCTCGTTGTAACTCCTGCGCAATATATCGGTTTAATTCGGGTGTGTCCATGGTTTCAATAAAATTCGTCCGACGATTAAATTCAGAAGGGTGAAAGGCAAAAACGGTATCCATCTTGTAACCGGTGCTGATGGTTTCGTTCAAACTA
>JBIIHN010000401.1:0-2607 GCA_044235745.1 Bacteroidia bacterium | reverse complement strand
CAATGATGCAAATGCATCCGTAAGCCCCGATGGGAAAGTGATGGTATTCACGCGCTGCCTCTACAACGATGAAGGGAAGTTGATCTGTGGATTATACGAATCCACTAACAACAATGGACGATGGTCGGAAGGGAAACGATTAACGGACTTAATCAACACAACAAAAGGTACTACTACGCAACCCTGTATTACCACCAATAAATCCGAAGGTTATCTGCTCTTTTTCTCCAGTAACCGGCCGGGCGGTGAAGGCGGTATGGATATCTGGTGGACGCGCCGGGGTCCGAACTCGGGTTGGGAAAAACCCGTTAATGCGGGAAAAAACATAAACTCCGCAGCCGATGAATGGAGCCCATTTTATGATGCGGTTCAATCATCACTTTACTTCAGTACAGAAAGAGATTCAGGCTTTGGCGGACTTGATTTGTACAAATGCCTCTGGAGTCTTCAACAATCAGGTCCCGCCGAACATTTGAAAAAACCATACAACAGCGGATACAATGACTTATACTTTTCATCCGGCTACTCAGATCCTCCCATCCGCTTGCTGGTAAGTAACCGACCTCCCGCAGCCCGCCTGAACGGGAGCTCCTGCTGTTATGATATTTTTTTAATCCGGCCCTCCACGCTTGTTGCCGATTCCACCCTTACATCGACACAAGACTCCGGATTATTGGCCGGTCGCCCTGCATCATTGTACGATAACCCTCCAACGAAAGAAGCCTTCAGCGCATTGAATGATATCGAACAAATAAATGTTTTAAACACCATCTTACCCATACGGCTCTATTTCGACAATGATCAACCCGACCCGAAAACCATGTCGGCTAAAACAGAAAAAATATACGATGAACTCACCTTGCAGTATTTAAACCGGGAGGCGGATTATGTTCAACAACAGCGATCTCCGGAAATGAGCACCCTGATCAGTGCATTTTTCAACGATTCGGTCCGTTCAAACCTCAGCCGATTGGAGACGTTCAGTAACCTACTGGACGCGACGTTACAGCGATATTCCGGACGTGTGAAAATAACCATAACCGGTACAGCAAGTCCTTTGGCGGAAAGCCGTTATAACGTAATTTTGTCGAATCGAAGGATTGTCAGCCTCGAAAATTACTGGAAAACCCGTTTGGGCGGGCGCTTAAAAGAAGCGCTTGACAAAAACACCCTGCTGCTGGAATTTATTCCTGCAGGTGAAGAGAAATCGGCGGCTAATGTCAGCGATGATCTTCGGGATCTCTCCAAATCCGTTTACAGCCGTGAAGCGGCACTTGAGCGGCGAATTGAGCTGACCTCCATTGATCTGATTCCATGAAACCGACCTCCGGCATATTCTTCCTTTGTATTCTTTGGCTCTGCACCTTAAGAGTTGAGGCCCAAAACCTGGTTGCTAATCCCGGATTTGAAACTACTTTGGGCACACCGGCCTCGGCAGGTCAGTGGAATCTGGCCAACCCCTGGCAGGGATTAAATGCCAGCCCCGATCTTTTTGTATTAGGTGGCCCCAGTGCAGCGCCCACACCCTGCGATGATATAGACATCCCCTATAATTCCGGAGGCTATTGTGAAGAAAGAACTGCGAAGTCGAATTACATGGGTTTGGAACTGGGCATCACCAGCTCTTACCGCGAATACCTGTCGGTTCCTCTAAGTGCTCCACTGACGGCAGGATCTATTTACCGCTTGGAATTTTATGTTCAACTGGCCGATAGCGCACGTTACAGTTGTAATCGACTGGGCATGCTTCTAACCAATAACATCCCCGTTCAGCCCGGTACCGGTGTTATCAACTTCATTCCGCAACTTGAAGCTGCCGGCCAAATAACAGACACTGCCAACTGGGTACTTATTACCGGAGTTTATGCCGCTGCAGGAGGAGAAAATTATGCAACCATCGGCATTTTCAGAGCGGACGGAGACCCGCTGTTAACGAAAACAGACAGAGGCAATCAAAATCCTGGGTGCACAGGCTTAAGCAATTCAGCATATTATTACATTGATGATGTTTCGGTTATTCCGATAGATCAGAGTGTAAATATCGAGGGCGATACGATCATCTGCCCCAATGAAACCACCGTACTCACAGCAAATACGAATCTACCTTTCTGGTGGAGTGATTCAAACAATCCTACAGATACGCTTTCTCTCGCTATCGACCTCATCGTAACACCCGCAGCACCTACTACATACTACCTGAATACTGATTTTGGCATCGACAGTGTTTTAGTATCGATTGTCAATCCCCCGGTATTCGATCTCGGACCTGATACATTGTTATGTGAAGGCGATACCATCGAATTGGATGCTACAGCACCGGATGCTATTTTGTACACCTGGTCAACCGGCGATACCTCTGCGATTGCATCCGTATCCGATACGGGCACTTACTATGTGCTGGTCGACAACGCCGGCTGTTCGCGTGAAGACAGCATTCATATTCCCGGCTATCTGAATAATCCCGGGTTATCGCTGGGAGAAGATTCGCTCTACTGTTTTTTCTATGAAGATACCTTAAAACTGGATGCCGGTGAGGGATTAAATTATCTCTGGTCACCGACAAACGAAATCACCCGTGAAATCACCATTCTCACACCCGGGGTATAT
>JBIIHN010000400.1:0-2627 GCA_044235745.1 Bacteroidia bacterium | reverse complement strand
TTGGTGTAAAAATATCCGATGAATACAGCCTGATCATTATGAGCGGTCCGGTTCCGCCCTTTTATCCGCAACCGTTAAAAGTAAAAGTAGAGGACCGGTACAGCCGCTCTGCCAAAGGAGGCACAGGAGCAGCGAAATGTGCCGGAAACTACGGAGGCGCCTTTTACGCCAGCAAGCTGGCAAAGGAAGAAGGATTTGACCAGGTGTTGTGGACAGACCTCTCTCCCGAATTGCGCATAGAAGAATCGGGGACGATGAATGCATTTTTCCTGATTGATGGTGTGCTGATTACGCCACCGCTCTCGGAAACCATACTGGAAGGTGTTACCCGCGACTCTATCATAGCCCTCTGCGAACGCGACGGTATCAAGGTTGAACAACGACCCATCACCGCCAATGAAATTCTGGCTGCCTCCAAATCCGGTAAGCTTCAGGAAGCCTTCGGAGCAGGCACCGCAGCTGTAACGGCTCCCATATCCGCAATTGGTATTCGTGGCGAAATGGCTCTTATTCCCGACTATACACCGGATAGCCTCTGCTATGTTTTACAACAGAAGATGGATGCCATCAAGAAAGGAACGGCACCGGATACCTTTGGCTGGAATACCATTGTGAAATGCTCTTAAAAGTTATAAATCCATGAATCGTACTATTACGAGTACGAGCCAGATCAATATAAATTAACCATTAGCCACTTTGATCAATAGTGGAAAAGACTGTAGTGTTTTATAGAAATCTATTGTTGTTTTGTACTTCCAAAATAAATTCACTCGGCTAAAAGTAATGAAACTTCATGTTTCAGTATGGGGATCTCGTATAGTACAATAGACCATATCATTTCATCAGATAAAGAATCATAACCGTGCACTATCCTATTCCGTGTATCAACTATTTTACGTGCATTAGTAATGCTAACTGAAATTGATTTTTTTAGTATCCTGTTTAGCGCCTCACCAATGATTTCAAGATTCCGCTCAATAGCTCTTCTGGTTTTCAAATCATTCTGATACGCATTAAACTCCTCCGGTAAATCTTCAATGAAACTTTCAATTTCTATGACTGCATTCAGAATATCATACAACCATGCCTTGATCTCAATATCCATAAATTAACTTCTTTGTATGATCCAGTTGTTGCTTTAAAACAGGGTTTCTTATCCCTTTTAGTTCCAACAAGTCAACCTGTCGGCCTAAAAGCTTTTGAAGTGAAAACTTAAGGTTGTAGTAATTTTCCGCATATAGGGAAAGATCCATAGGAGAAAAATCAACAATTAAGTCAATATCACTTTCCTGATTAAATTGATCTGTCAATGTCGAGCCGAACAGATACAACTTATTCACCCTATGAGTTGAACACAGATCACTAATCTTATCGATATGCAATTCTACCGGATTCATTAAAACAAAGGTAAAGAATTTAGTACAATTGTAATACAACCGACCGCTTTTGCAAAATGCTTTATGCAAGTTGCAGCTCCTTTAAATTCTGCCCATCATATCGGCTTCTCTACGGCTTCGAGAAATCGAAGAACACAGTAGCTCCCGTAAAATTGACAGGAACTTTACTCCAGGTTTCGATACCATTGCGGGGTTTCACAACTATGAAGTAGTTACCCGGGGCAGGATAATTTCCGCGTACCGCATATCCATTGCGCTGCAACAAGGCATATTGTGCACTTACCAAAGCATATGGCGCAACCGCCTGATGCAACTCTATCAGCAAACTGTCGGATGCGTCCGGATTGGTATGAATTCCGTTATCGTATAGCGGTGTTGACAACCAGCCTCCTCCCTGATGGAATCCTTCGATGATGACCTTCACCCCGATGATCCCGGTTCCGCAGCCTTCGTCGCTGATATTGTTACAATTGTCGTCAATACTGTTGGCGCAGACTTCCATGGCCAACGGATGAATAGCCGATAGGGCATCGTTACAATCACCATCATTGGTTACAAAACCCGAGACGGCGATACAACTAACGGTATCTATTACCGAACTTCCGTAACCATCGCCATCAGCATCCGCATACCATGTCTGTCCGTATGAACAACTGCCATTATCCTGCGTAGCCAGCGATGAATAATTACAGGCCAGCGGATCCAAACAGCCGGGTACATCAAACAAACTATCCCCTGGAATATTATTGAAATATAACTCTGCTTTGGTGAAGGCATCTTCTGCAATCACCACTGCCATTTTTCGTCCGGGAATATCATCAAACGGAGGATGAATACCTCCCCAGATTCTGGATAAAGAAGATTCATCTGCGGCATCCTGATAGGTAGCCCACTGCAAATCTATATCCGTACTCGGACCATCTTCAAACACCAGAAATTCATCCTGCGGTGCATGAAAGACACCCAATCCGCCAGGGAAATATTTATCTCCGGTAAAGTCCGTCAGCACTTCTGCGGCAGCTCGTGAGTAGGTGCTGTGTCCGGATACGTATCCTGCAAAGGGTGGCGTTACAAACGAGGGACGCTGATACGGCAGCCAGTCTTCTGCCAGTATCCAATCTACTCCCGCTTCGTCGGTATCCACATTGTTGATGCCGGCATGCCCCTTCCATGCGTAGAGTTTTATTTTACCGACATTCGCTCCTCCGGCAGCCAGAGGATCACCGGGAT
>JBIIHN010000399.1:0-2632 GCA_044235745.1 Bacteroidia bacterium | reverse complement strand
TCCCTGATCTGATCAAGTCGCTCGAGGTCGGGCGTTCCTTCAGCTTTCGCGGCATGACCGAGTGTTTCGAACAGATTTTGATCGAGACCCTTTCTTCCGGATAATTCACTCAGGTTTTTCGACATTTTTATTTTTTCATTTCAACTTCAGCCGGAATTTCGAATCGTTCCGGATGGGTGTAAATTGTTAATTTTTCATTTCTGCAGAAGGCAATTAAGGTGATGCCGGCGGCTTCTGCTGTTTCAATCGCCATGGAAGAGGGTGCTGAAACCGATGCGATCACCGGAATGCCCGCTTTCATCACTTTACTCACAATTTCATAGCTGATTCTTCCACTCACGGTAATACAATCAGCCTCCTTCAGTGTTTCCTTTAAAATCAAATCGCCAATTACTTTATCAACTGCATTGTGACGGCCGATATCCTCCATCATACTCAACAGTCGACCGTTTCGGTCAAATACCCCGGAAGCATGTGTTCCTCCGCTGGCTTTAAAATCCACCTGCTGTTCCGCAACTTTAGCAAACAGCATACTGATCATCTCCGGCTCCATACGGAACATCTTCGCCGAAGAAACAATCTCCTCTTCAAAAGTGGTCCTTCCACATAAACCGCAGGAGGAAGAAGATGCAATAGACCGTTGTCCGGTGTATGGTTTTAAGAGATAATCATCAGGAACCGAAACGTCCATAGCTGTTATCACGTTGGTTAAAGACCGGCTTTTGACAACCGGAGAGAATTCCGGCAGGATTTCTCCAACAATACCTTCGGTGAACAACAACCCTCTGATCAGTTCCAGTTCGTAACCCGGTGAACGCATCGTAATGGTAAAGGGTAACTCGTTGATGGAGATGCTTAACACCTCCTCAACCGGCAATACATCATCTACTCCGGAAAATTCTCCCCGGTGGAACAGAATTCCGGAATAGTGTTTTGTACTCATCAGGATAAACCGGTGATATTTCCATGATTATCGATATCCATTCCTTCTGAAGCGGGAACACCCGGAAGTCCGGGCATACGCATGATCTGTCCGAGTATCGGCACGACAAATCCGGCACCGGCCGCCAGTTCAAACTCGCGTACGTTTACTTTAAATCCGGTTGGACGTCCGATTTTCTTTTCATCATCGCTAAACGACATCTGTGTTTTCGCCATGCAGACCGGAAGGTTGTTATAGCCCAATTCTACCAGATCCTTGAGTTGAGTTCGGGCTTTGGATGTATATGTAACCCCATCGGCGCCGTAAATCTCAGTAGCAATACGATTGATTTTTTCCTCAATCGGCATACTCATATCATACAGTGGCTGATACTTATTTTTACCGCTCTCGATAATCTCAACAACCGCACGCGCCAGGTCTTTTGTACCTTCTCCTCCGAATTCCCAGCCTTTTGACAGAACGGCATTTACTCCATGCTCAGCGCAACGTTGTTTGATGTAATTTACTTCTTCTTCTGTATCTGAATAGAAACTATTAATCGCCACCACCGGCGTAAGGCCGAACTTTTTACAATTTTCGATATGACGACTGAGGTTTTCAAAGCCACGTTCAAGATAGGCCATATTGTGTGTATTATACTCGGCTTTTTTAGCACCACCATGATGACGGAGCGCCCTCACCGTTACTACCAGCACCATGGCCTTTGGTTTCAAACCGGCCATCGGACATTTGATATCGAGGAATTTCTCCGCACCCAGATCGGCACCGAAACCGGCCTCCGTCACAACATAATCGCAGAGCGACAAGCCCATTTTTGTAGCAACGATGGTATTCGTTCCCTGCGCAATATTGGCAAATGGTCCACCGTGAATAATGGCGGGATTTCCCTCGAGCGTCTGCACAAGATTAGGTTTAATGGCGTCGCGCAGCAAGAGTGCCATGGCACCTTCCGCTTTCAGATCGCGGGCAAACACCGGTTTCTTATCGTAGGTATAACCCACAAAAATATTCCCTAACCGGCGCTTTAAATCTTCAATATCTTTCGACAAACAAATAATCGCCATCACTTCAGACGCTGCAGTGATATTGAATCCGTCTTCACGCATAACACCGTTTGCGCTGCCACCGATGCCAATGATGATCTGACGCAAGGAGCGATCATTCATGTCCATCACCCGTTTCCACATCACCGTTCGGGGGTCGATATGGAGGTTATTGACTTTACTTTGAATATTGTTATCAATCAACGCGGCCAGGAGGTTATTCGCCTTTTCGATAGCAGCAAAATCTCCTGTAAAGTGCAGGTTTATATCGATCATCGGAATAACCTGCGAATGTCCGCCACCGGCAGCACCACCCTTAATGCCGAATACCGGACCCAGCGATGGCTCACGCAAAACCACCATTGAATTTTTACCGATTTTATTCAATCCGTCATTGAGCCCAATTGAAACTGTTGTTTTGCCTTCACCGGCGGGGGTAGGGTTTATGGCGGATACAAGAATCAGGTTAGCATTGGCGATTTTCTTTTCATCAATGAGCGAGAGCGGAAGCTTGGCCTTGTATTTTCCGTATTGTTCAAGCAGTTCAAGGTCGATACCCAGACCGGCAGCAATGTCACGAATCGGCTTGATATCAGCCCGCTGGGCAATTTCAAGATCAGTCAGATGTTCAGTTGTCAACATAATG
>JBIIHN010000398.1:0-2639 GCA_044235745.1 Bacteroidia bacterium | reverse complement strand
CAGGAAACCATTGAGGATAGAATGCTGACCCGTGAGATTGAAATTGATGCAGAACTCTCTTTGAAGGATATTACGCCCTCGTTTTATCGTATCCTCAAACAATTTGCTCCCTTCGGTCCGGGAAATATGGCGCCGATTTTTGTGACGACCGGTGTGCGCGATAACGGTCGTGGTCGTGTGGTGGGTAATAATCACCTGAAGCTGAGCCTCACGCAGCAGGAGCATAACTCCGGTTTGTATGATGGCATCGCTTTCCAGTTAGGTCATCATCATCCGATGGTGGAACAGCAACAGAGTTTTGATGTGGTCTATCATGTGGAGGAAAATACCTTTAATGGCCGTACCACCCTTCAGTTGAATATCAAGGATCTGAAGTTTTCTAAGGAGCACGCTATGGCGGCATCCTGATTTACAGGTCATCAGGTCCTTGAAACCGTTTGTTGGTGATGATTCTCATTTGAATTCCCAGTCTGAATAACCAGCTGTCGGAGGGTTCTAATTCGTTTCCCCGGTCACTCGTTTTGTCGGATAACAGAAACTGTCGTGCGACACTGTGTCCGGCGTCTGCTATAAGTACGAATTTGGTACGGGGGATGTAGTACTCCAGTCCGATCCGAATCTGCCCTTCGATGATTGCAAAGTAATCTGCCCGCTGGATACGGTAGGAATCAGTAGTGCCTTTGTAGAAAAGACAGGCATGTACACGTTTTGATAAAGCGTAATCAGCTACGGCGTATCGTGGTAGTATTCCCCAACACCATAATCGTGATGATGCTCTCCAGTCAATACCGACCAACGGTAACCAGAAGTTGCCAAAAAATTCTCTGCTGTAATACGCTCCTAACCTGAGCATCAGCCGTTCGTTGATCTGCTTGCCATAAAGCGCGGCAAATGCAGGCGTCAGCGTGCGAACGGAGGGGGATAAATCATCTTCCCCATAGTGTCGGATCGCTGCTGCAAAGAGAAACTGTTTTGTGGTGTCTGATAAGATGATACGATGGTTGAGCAGGACTGATGCACTGAGAAACCTGCGGTCGAAATCGATAGACGCCATCCTGAAGGTTCTCTCTTCGTATGCGGCATTGATAATGGTCGTATGGCGCTGATCCCATTGTACGGGTACATTGGCCTGACCAAGGAACGACCGGATTTCATTGTCTGTTTTTTCGTTTATGTTGCCGGAGGGAGCCTGCAAGGTGGTGACCTGCACTACGTCAAATACCGGCTGTGCATAGCAATATACAGAAGAAAACAGAAGCAGAAGCGCGTACCACCGGTTCATCTGTCCAAATGTATTCTTTTTCCGGTTCAGGAAAAACTATCAAATTCATTGTAAAATAATCTCCGATCGATTATGTTCGTGCTCTTGATTCATCAATTATGAAACATCTTACTCCTGCCGGGATGGTTTGCCTGTTGCTGCTGGCTTCCTGCTCCGGTGATGCCGTTAAAGAAAAAATCAATAAAGCCGGAGATGTGGCCGGTCAGGCAGTAGGCGAACTTGCCACCGGAGTTTCTGCAGGAGTAGAGAAGGCAATTGGTGTTCAGGTGGAGGTGAGTCCGGCTCTGGCTGAAAAGGGTATTTCCATTGGAAAAATCATCGTGAGTGATTCTTCGGCTTCGGATAATATGTTGAGCATCTATACCGTTTTTTCAAAAGACTTTGATGGTGAAATAACCGCTAAGGTTTTTGATCAGAGTAAAGCTGAGATGGGACGGACGAAAGTTAAACTCAGTGCCAAAATGGAGGATGCGAAATTTGTAGATTTTGTTTTTGATAAACGTACCAACCTGGATCATCATTGTACAGTAATCATCGAATAAATTATCACGCTATGCATCTTCATCACCGATTCTTACTTTCGCTGTTGCTTCTGTTCTTCGTATCCTGGTCGGCCGGGCCATCTGCACTTAGCGACTGGAAAGTCCTTCCCGGCGAAACCGTTGTTGTCGGCAATCAGACATGGATGAAAAAAAATGTGTCGATTCCAATGCCGAATAGCTTCTGGTATGAACGGGATTCGGCAGGGAACGTGAATAATGGCCGTTTGTATTTTTTCAGTTCGGCGCTCGCCGCTTGTCCGAAAGGCTGGCATCTGCCTTCAGACGAAGAGTGGCAGTCATTGATTAATCAATACGGTGGTGATAGTCTTGCAGGATTGGAGTTGCAGGAAGGAGGTAAATCAGGATTGAACCTGCCCTTGCCGGGATACCGCAGCGCCAACAGTAAAAGCGATCTTTTCGGGAAAAAGGGTGAACAGGGCTTTTACTGGACCTCTACCGTAAAAGGCGAGCAGACAGCCTTCGGCAGATGTTTTACCAAATCAAGTCCGGTTATAACGGATACGTATTACCGAAGAGCTAATGCTTTTTCGGTACGTTATGTTAAGGACTAGTGCGAAAAATCTGTCACAGAATCACAATGGCTGAGGGTGACGGGTGTTAATCTATGAACTTAAAAATACCTCGCCCTTTCTGGTTATCATCTGGTGTCAGACACATGCTGTTCGCCACTTTTTGGTTCGCTTTGATGAACTTGCTGGTCAAAATGCTTGTACATTTGCCGACAATGGAACTGGTCTTTTTCCGGTGCGGCTTTGCAACGGTGATTGGTTTTGTTGCATTATATCGGGCAGGCG
>JBIIHN010000397.1:0-2646 GCA_044235745.1 Bacteroidia bacterium | reverse complement strand
CTATTATTTCCTGCAAATACTTTTTAATCTGCTGGTGCTTTCGCTCTTCAAATTTTCTATCGTTGTTTAAATGTCGTTCTCCCATAAAAGAACCTTTATCACCTTCATGATGGTGATACACGCTGTTCTCAATGTCTGCATCAACCTCCTGCACCAAAGGTTCTGCACCCGATAAAGTAATAATTATAGCTTTGGAACTATCTATCCAAATGCCAGTTTGTTTTTTAGTATCCATGACATGTATTTTAAAACAACTTGAATCCCAGGCATTAACCGAATCCTGACAACCGGATCACGATTACATCCTAATACCTTGAAGTTTGGAAAATTAAATACAATATCACCTTAAAATATTGATTAGCATCAGTTGATTTTATGATTATTCATAGGATTATTGAGATTATTCGAAGAGGCAGATATTAATTCATAGATCAATAAAAATATAAAAAGACCTTCGTCATTTAAGTGCAAATCGTCCAAACTCAACGCATCCAATATTAAAATCGGATATATAGCGATAGTTTTCCCGATCAAATTAATTGCATCCCATGAAAAAAAAACATTTAACGCTAAACCATTAACACCATTAACTAAAAAAATTCGAGATAGAGCAAGGCTAAAGCGGAAATCGTCATAATAAAAAAGGCTGTCCACCCGAGAAAATTTGTCAAACCGTCATTTACATTTTCACCCATAATTTTCTTGTTATTCGAAATATGCAGAATAATCGCAATCAATACCGGAGCGGTAATACCATAAAGTATTGCAGTATATATCAACGCATTTACCGGAGAGATTCCAATATAGTTTAATGACAATCCCAGGATCAACGACAAAGCAATGATCATATAAAACCCTTTTGCCTGATGGAATTTTTTATCGAGTCCCTGCTGCCAGCCAAATGTCTCAGTCAGGATATAAGAAAGTGAACCGCTAAGGACAGGAATTGCAATGAATCCGGTTCCAATAACACCAATGGCGAAAAGCAGATAAGAAAAATCTCCGGCAAGTGGTTTAAGGGCAAGTGCTGCCTGCTCCACTGTCTCAATTTGTCGTACGCCACCTTTAAACAAAACAGATCCGGTGGTGAGAATGATAAAATACATCACAAAGCCGGAAATCGTCATGCCAAAATCAACATCCTGGTTCACCGCATGAATTATTCTTTTATCAACGACGAGATGTCGGCGTTTTGTTTTCATCTCTTCAATTTCCACAGAAGCCTGCCAGAAAAAAAGATAAGGTGAAATGGTTGTACCAAAAATCGCCACGAGGATCGCCATAAAATCCTTATCAAAAGTAATCCGAGGTATAAACGTAGACTTTATGATTTCGATGATGTCCTGACTGTACAAAAATGGAATGATGAAATAAACCAGCATTACGATACAGCCATATTTCAGAACTGCTGCCATCTTATGATATGGCAGGTAAATGATCATTACCAATAAAATAATTGTAAAAACAACACTGAAGTAGCCGGCATCTATGGAGGGGAATAACAAATTACCCACCGCTCCCATTCCAGCAATATCTGCACCGATGTTCATCACGATAGCAGGAAAGCTAAACAACAGCATCAGATAGAGCACAGGACGAGGGTAATTCTTCTTCAGTGTTCCGGTTAATCCCTGAGCTGTAACCAAACCAATACGGGCACACATTTGCTGAATGGATGCCATTAAAGGAAAAGCAACGAGTGCTGTCCATAGTGTTGACAATCCAAATGCCGCCCCGGCCTGTGAATAAGTAGCGATACCCGAAGGGTCATCATCACTGGCTCCGGTTACGAGTCCCGGACCAAGTTTTTTCCAACTTTTTGCGAGAACAGAAAATACTGATTTATTCTTCTTCATCTGAATATTTCCGGGTTAGACACTGACGCCGAAAAGATACCCAACGATGGCAGAAAGGCCGATGGCAATTGTTCCCCAGACCGTAATGCGAAGGATGGATTTCCAAACTGACGAGCCTCCGGTGATAGCGGATGATGCACCCAAAATGACTAAAAAAACGATGGTGAATCCATAAATCCAATACTCAAGCGTTTTAACAGGTGCAAAGAGCACAACAAGCAATGGCAGCACTCCGCCTATACAAAATGAAGCACCTGACGCAAATGCTGCCTGAAGTGGTTTCGCCTGACTAATTTCATTAATGCCCAACTCATCCCTCACATGTGCTTCAAGGGCATTTTTCTCCGTCAATTCTATAGCCACCTGCATGGCAGTTTCCTTGCGTAATCCCCGCCGTTCATATATCTGAGCGAGAATTTTCAACTCCTCATCCGGCATCTCATTAAGCTCATTTTTTTCTCTCTCAATATCCGCTTTCTCCACATCTGTTTGTGAACTAACCGACACATACTCTCCGGCAGCCATCGATAAAGCACCCGCCACTAATCCTGCTACTGTGGCCAACACCACCGGATCACGTGTTACGCTGGCAGCCGATACACCTACAGCAAGACTGGAAATCGAAATGATACCATCATTGGCGCCTAGAACGGCCGCCCTTAACCAATTACTCCTGTGAATATAATGACTATCGAGGTAATTATTTATTGTGAGCTGTTTCTTCTCCATGTGATTCTACAAGGTAAATACTAATGAATGAGGCGAAACTAAAGTTAATTATACTATAAAG
>JBIIHN010000039.1:0-8884 GCA_044235745.1 Bacteroidia bacterium | reverse complement strand
GAGAAAGATCAGTTTGACAACCTCTATATATACGTTTCTTGCGGCGGTGAGCCTTTCAACCTTGGGTCAAGCAATATCATGCTCACAGGTAATCAAACCGGAGCACTGGTGAAACTGGATTCGGCAGCGAATGTTCAATGGTATGCCGGTATAGATGCAAATAACACGAAACTTAGTACAGATCAGTTCGGCAATTCCTATATTTTTTATAACAATCAATTATTAAAATACAGCAGTAACGGAAATCTTGCCTGGCAGGTTGCCGTGACCGGTAACACAGTAGAAGCAACCAGTCTGCACCTGATCGTCACGAATTCGTCAACAAATACTATTACCCGGTTAGACCCGGCAACAGGTAACATCTTACAATCCATCTCCACTTCACAAATTACCGATGCGGAATTACTGGCAAACGGCGACATCTACTACACGGGAAATAACGGTACATTTAAAATTACAGGCAACAGCAATAATTTTCTTGCTGCAATGTCCGGAACAAACATCGGAGTTGACGGGAATACTCTTTGGCTTTTTGATACCGCCACCTATAGCAACAACGTAGCGACTTTTATTGCGAAGTGCACGCTGAATGGTACGATACTCCAAACCGATACACTGGAAAACACACAGGGTGTAATTTTTCACCTTACAGCAGACAGCCGAATTGCACTTAGCGGAAATTTAAGCAATTTCTACTTGCCTTGTAAATGGAAAGAGCGTTTCGTTTTCAACAATAATTACGGTGGTTTTATTATCGGATACTATAACCCTAATTTAAGCACAACCGCATTTAATTTTAACAACGCATTCTGGGATCCTAACGGGCAATATAAAGGAAACTGGTTCGTAAAGCAATGTCCGGGCGGCTCCTCATTTTTGGTAGAATATCAACTCTATCGTGGCAGTTTCGGTAATGGAAACATCATATTAGTGCAGCTGTCCGACGTGAACGGTAATTTTACCAACCCCACCAACATCGGAGCATTAGCTACAACCAATAATCGGGGAGCTATCACTTGCCAGTTACCTGCAAGCCTTACGAATTCCAATGCATACAAAATACGTTTAGTGGCAACAACCCCTTCGCTCGTAAGCTTACAGACAACCTGCCCGGTTGATATCAGCGCTCCGGTTTCTAGTATTTCAACCGGCAACGGGAGCCTGACATTTTGCTCAAAGACCCAAAACCTGACAGCATCAGTAAGCAATTATCCCAACTTTTGTTGCGCATCCTACATAAAATGGCAGCGCAACGGAGCCGACATTGCAGGTGCCACGAACTTCAGTTTTACACCAACAGTTACGGGAACCTATCGCTGCATTGTAAGCGATGATGCGGGTTGCTCAAGAGCTTCCAGCAACAGTCTGAACCTAAACGTACTCCCCTTGCCTTCAGCGGCCATTAGCCCCGCCGGCAATCAGGAGATTTGTCAAGGCGACAGTATAATCATCAGCGCACCGGTACAAACCGGGTATACCTACCAATGGTACAAAAACAATCAGGTCGTACAAAATCAGGTTTCCTCCGCGCTTACACTAAAAACAGCCGGGAATTACAAGGTACTTGTTACTTCCTCCAACGGTTGTACAAAGTTCAGCGCGATAAAAAAACTGACGGTATACAAGCCCGCAATACAAGCATTCGGACCAACCACTTTCTGCTCCGGTGGTAATGTTGTATTAGGAAGTTCTGTCAATAATGCCACCGCCTGGCAATGGTACCGTAACAATGCACTGATCAGCGGCAGCACTAACCAGTATCATATTGCCACGCAAAGTGGATCCTATAAAGTTGCCGCAACAGCAGTAAGTGGTTGCACCGCCTTTTCCAATAGTATTCAGGTAAGCGTTAATTGCAGGGCGGAGGAAGGGATTGATCAGGAAACGGATGCGTTGAGCATACGTCCAAATCCTGCAGTGTATGAAACAACAATTGAATTTAGCCTCGAGGAGGACGATGCCATCAGCCTAAAAATAATTGACCCTCAGGGCAGGTTAATCCGGACCGTCGCCGAGATGAATCATTTCACTACCGGCAGGAACCGCATACAACTGGCCACCGAAAATTTGCAGGATGGAATGTATCTGATACAACTCACAACGAGCAAGAAACAAGCCATTAAAAGATTGTTCATAGCGAGATAAAATGCGTAATAAAAATATTAAAATATTTAAACCCTTGTAAAATTCGGACTGGTTAAAAAAGGAAAAAACAAAAACAAACAACATGAAAAAGCTTCTCGCCATCGCCGCATTCCTGATCACAGCCGCAACCGCAAATGCGCAAGACTGGAACACAAACACTACCTACACTAACGGCTACTTCAACAATTCCGGCACGTATGTAAATGGATACTACCGCACCACTTCAAACAGCACCAACTGGGATAACTTTTCTACGATCGGCAATACCAACTGGTACACCGGCAGCGAAGGTACCCGCGCTCGTGATTACTCAAGCGATGCCTGGAATTACGGCAGCGGACAAACGATATATACCGGTCCGCGTGGTGGACAATACTACTACAACTCAAACGGAAACAAAGTATATGTGCCTAAGCGATAAATAACGGGGGTTATTTTTGTTCAGCCGGGATGCAAGGATTTGTATCCCGGCTATTTATTTTGGGAAAAGCTAATTGGTACGTAACTTAATGACTATTTACACTGATGTCGCTAATAAAATTCTCCTTAATTACCGCGATACTCTTTGCTTGCGGCACCGGTCTATGAAATCATGGACCCATTCACTGTAAAACTCATAAAATCATTTTTACCGGAACGATTCAAAAGATCAAGAAAATCGTATGTATTAACATTATCATTATAACCACTCGAATTCTCACGGCTGCAAATCTGTTTACTGTTACTTTTCAACATCTTCAGCAGCTTACGCAGTGTGGATTTCCCGCTGCCGTTTGCTCCAATAAACAAAGTAATCTTGCCGAGTTCTATATCAGTGCGGTTTTTAAACCCCATGAAATTCTCAATACTGATTCGTATGTTTTTCTCTTTTCGTTGCATGAGCTTTCAGTCCGTTGTTTTGTCAATTACTTCCTCTTAACCCTCACCCCTTATCCGCTTCGCACACCTGCCGGTAGTTACAGTAGTTGCAGCGGAAGGTGTCATCGGTGCGGGTGAAGGCTTCTTTGGGCATTGGCAGGTTCCGGTTTTTGTCGGCAGTGAGGGCGTAGAGCTCCCGGGTCTCGCTATGGATCTGCCCGACAAATTCACGAATATCGGGCGTAGTAAATGTAGTGATCTTCTCCTGTCCATCTTTGAGAAAATACAGGATGTTGACTACCTCCTCCGCGCTTTTTCCGAGGTGATCGCAGGCAAATGCGGTATAGCCCATCATCTGTCGCAGCTGCTTTCCCAACTCTTCCTTTCCCGATTTCCAGTCGAGAATATATACCTTATCTCCGATTGGCACCAGAAAATCCACTTTGCAATAGGCTTTCAGATCGCTAAGACGGGTTTCACCGAATCCATCAGGTTCAATGATCCAGTCGTGCGCAGACTGCACGGCATGCACCAGTAACCATTCGTAGCGCGCGCTATTGAGGAAATCCGAAAGCATCGTGTTTACTTTCGTATATATTTCCTCCTCGGAAGGTGCCGAGGGTTGATTATAGTAAACTTCGAAGAAACTCTTCTCCCGGAAGGATTTTCCAACCAGCTCCCGCACTTTGGCGTCCATCCTTGCGCGGTCGATGGGTGCAGTACTTTTTTTGAGCCGTTCCAGCAGGATCCGTATTATTTCATGCAGCAGATGGCCTGTTTCCAGGGGACCTGAAGTAAGATCCTTCAACTGCTTCAATAAGATGCGGTCGTTGTCCGGATCATGCTTCTGCGCATAGTATTCGTAATAATACTGCCTTTTACAGGTTTTGAATTTATCAAACCGGCTTACCGACCAGCCGAGTATTTCAGTGTAGGGATATTTTTTTATCACGCTTATTGCTCCTCTCCGGAGATTTTATGTTGCTGTATGAGTTCGTGGCAGCAGGCAATGGCTTTTTTACATTGTTCGATCGTAAACATGCCAAAATGGGTGTATTCCGGCGCAAGCTCCATCTGTACCGAAAGCCAGGAGTACGCAGCTACCCGATCCGCCTTGAAATAGCGCTGCTCTTTCCATAAGGGATCAAACAGGTCGTGTCCGGTCTTTTTCCAGTGCCGTAATTCCGCATCAGCAATGCGTCCCAGCGATGTACGATTATCCCGGTATGTACCCACGTAATGGTCGGCATTATTAACGCACTGATAATACATCTTATTTACAAAGGCGGGAACAGGAATCATTTTCGAATAAGAAGGATATACCACAGCTCCGTTTACCAGCTTTGTTTCACAATTGCAGTAATCACACCAGTGACCGCGGAGTACAGCCATATGATTTATCTGCTTTCGCATGGCTTATTATTTGTACTGTGGTTTTTTCATCGGTTTATTTTTCAGTAAATTGTAAGTAATTTGATTTGATGTCCTCATCATAAAAAATTCTCACTTTATGATCTTCTTTATAATAGTATTCTCCTGTTTTGTAATAATTATCGTCAATTAAATATTTGACTAGTTGCTCTTTTGGACTATCTATAAATGCAAGATACATTATGCATTTATTAGAAGGATCAAAATAATATACACGCAGAACTTTAGACTCTTGTCCTGATATATAATATATACTATCTTTATCTGTATATCCTGAATTAACTATTACTCCTTCGTCGTTCAGATTTTTTCTTACATCCTTAACAGAGTAGCCAAGCATATTTTGAGCCTGGCTACTTACTGTCAGGAATAAGAAAAGAACCCCTATAAATATTTTTTTGCTTTTCATATCAGGTAATTGGTTTATTAGTTTTATCCGTTTAACTTGTTTTCTATCGGTCGAATGTGAAGGTTTGTTTTTATCAAGTACAGGAAGATCAAGATGCTCATCCCTATCAATTTTATAGCTGCAAGCCTTACTCATCGGATTTCATTCTAAGTGCCCACTGCACCATTGGCCAGTCGGTCGGCATTCTGCCTTACGCTTTCTTTATCGATGAGCAGGTAGAGACGGATACGGGCCCGCGAGGCGCCAATCAGTACCTGATGAATACAATCTATCTGATGATTGTAAAAATCCTTCACCACCAGCACCACGATATCCCTTTCCACTCCTTGGTTCGTTAAGAAATACTTCTCCTGATACATGAATTATTGTTTACCGGCGGTTTCACATAAACTTTATTAGTGCTTTCAATCATACTCATCCTTCACATTTACAAGTGCTTTACTACTAATTATAGCTTCAACCTGCCGGTACTGCAAAATTGATATATATTAACTACCATTCATCGCTCTGCAAGCTTGCAGAAATTGATCCTTACAAACTTTTTAAGTAAGTTTGTTTATAGCTATTTAAAGATGGCCTTCCTGATCGCACTATCCATATTTCTTGTACTAAAGTACTTTATTTTCGGAGAAGCCGAAGAGCGTCCCGGCACGCAAAATAAAGAGGGCGATGAAAAGAAATCAGCAATTATGAATAAAACAGAAGACGAAAGTGAAAGCGCACAGGAGCAGCCTAAAGCGGGGCTCAAGGAAAGGTGGGGTAAATTCAGCGCTGATCTGAAGGCCTGGTGGAGGTTGCGCCGGGCATCACGTCATCAGCAGTATGCGTTTAAATACCTCACGGCAGCGGTAAACAGTTTGAATTATTCGTGCTGGTCGAATGCGGAAAAAATGCAAATCAGGCTGGAAGTCGATTTCCCGAATAATAACTCCGGGCAGTTTAACCTTACAGTATCTGCGCAGCAGATTTACTTTGAAAGTCAGTTAAGCCGACCCTTAAATCCGGATAAGATCCGCGAGGTGATGGTGCTGGCCGCACACATTAACAATATCGCCAAAGTGGCACAGGTGAGCGTTTATCCCCAACATCAACTGTTGCTGCTAAACTTCAAGGTAGATGTGTTACGGGCCGTGTATAGCCCTGAATTGTTACCCATTTTACTGCATAACTTTATGCGGGATACCTACTTTGTTTCTGATAATCTGCATCTGCTGGAGGAATCCGATGAGGACCCCGTGTTTGTGATTACGGAGGTAGTAAAACGATGGTCCGAAAAAGCTGAATAAACACAGGAGTAGTTAAAATCGCATAGCATATTCAGCAACGTTCAGGTATTGCCTTCCGACACCATGAAGAATGAATTTATCTTACTGCGGCTCCTGTTCCTGCTATGTAGCTTCGTTGTGCTTTTTTTTCTTTTCGCCCTCTCCCTCCTGCTCGCCTCCTTCGGTGCTCCGGCGGGCTTTGCGGGTTCTTTAACGCTTATCGCGGGCGTATGGCTGGCATGGAAACAGAAGTCACAGCGGATATTCCTGCTGACGCCGCTCGTTTGGGGCATACTTAATCTGGTGCTGATTGTTCAGTCGTTGCGCATCTATAACCACGAAAGGGAACGCTACATGAAGGTGGTGAGTACCGGTGGTGAACTGAACACGCGCGAGAAAATGAATGTGTATACACTGAATATTTTTATGTCACTCTGCGCATGGCCGCTTTACCCCGAGGTGGCACGGGAGAGTTTTCTCCTGATGTTTCCCTGCGAAGAGGGTGAACGCCGCCTTACGGGGGCTTTTTTCCTGGATTCAAAACTGGTGCAAAAGAAAATCCGCAGACTGAAGGCCGGCGATTCGGTCAGCGTCCGCTGGAGCGGCAATGATTATGTGTTGGGGAGAAGAGAAGCACGCTACGCACTGGCACTGAATCCCTGTCGCATAACCTTGATGAGTTCGGCTAAGCCACACCGCTATGAAGCCCGGGTGTCGGTGTCGTATCCTCCGCGCGCCAAAGTAGCTGTCATCGGCGGCCCACTGCCACTCTATGTAGAAGAAGGACTCTTTGCCTACCTGCAACGCTGCGGCTGGCTGTATCCCTACGAGGCGGTGTGGGTGGGAGTAGCCTACTGAGATGCCGGCAAGAAAATATATCTTATAATACTATATATCAATATTTTAATTTTTTTAAGGTGAATATTGCCCCCTCTTTGTTACAAATTTGGCAGTTTTTTGCCCCCTCTTTGTTACATAAAAAAGCAATAATTGCCCTCGCATCGCAAACCGCACCACGTTTTAAATCATCGAATTACTGTTTCAATAAAGGCAGATGATAAGACCGGCCCGCTGCTTCCAGTTCCATTAAATACATGCCCGCCGGAAGCTGACTGCTATCTATGCGTACATCCGATTCCGTTAGCTCTCCTTTAAGAACAGATCTTCCTCCGATATCCAGCAGCCGGTACACGGCACCCCCTAACGGAAACTGACTGCCCGTCCACACTATGCGCACAGCATCAGAGGCAGGATTCGGATAGATTTTCCAATCTCCGCCCGCCGCTTCACTTACCGCCGTGACGGCACAGGAATGCTGAGCATTGAACAACAACTGTAAAGAGTCGATGGGCTCGATCCCGAAACCTCCGGGTGTTTTCACCGAAACTAAAAAAGAAGGCTGCCCGATGGTGTCTGTTGGCTGCGCTACTTTCAAAAATGCGAAAAGCGAAGAAGTGCCGCTGCCGTTATTTAAACATCGTGTATCGGCACCCGGAACTTTTGCTCCCTGTAAGGCCGCCATCAGCTTACAGGCCAGATCGCCCGGCTCCGCAAGAAAACGAGCCTCCATTGAATCCAGAATCGCCTGACCCGACAGTATATTTCCCTGAATGGAATAATTTGGTCCCGTGATATGATTCTTATAGTTGAGGGTACCCGAACCGGTATGAGCGGCGGTTTGTGGTGAACCGTTTACCATTGCCGCAATACCATACTGACGGTTCGAACCATTGTTTGACTGCGCATCGTTAGCCAGCAGCCAGGTAATGATTTGCTGCGGTGTATCGCCGGCCAACATACGGGCACGCGCGTTGTTTTGATTGGTTACATTGTAGCTGGCTTGTGTATTGATGGCACCCTGCCCGGGAATCAGATCACCGAGAAAATCGGTAGTGTAGTTCGGGAAAAACAAGATCAGATCCACGCAGGATGCACCTGCACTGCCCACCTCACCGGTGACACTATCAACAGCCACAATGGAAAAAGTATCCTGTGCACTGGACAATGACGCAGAACTGATCAGGAGCGCAAGCAAGATGCGCCGGAAACGGGTAACGGAATTTTTCATCCGCATAAAAATAATACAATCCGGAACGAATAAAAAGAAAAACAGAATTTGACACGTTCGGAAGATCTGCCGCAGGCGGAGGATTAAACGGAGAACTGACCGCTCTATTTGGTCCGGGTGATCGTCAGCGTGTTTTTTTGATTGTCGATAACAATTTTTCCGTACTTACTTAAGGCTGCATCCCTTTCCGGAATTTTTAAAATAGCACGTTGAGATCATTTTTCCCATATCTTCGTTCTTTGCCTATTCGCGTTAACACTGCTCTTCTTTCACACCATGATCCTACTCCGCTCTTCTGAAATGCCACTTGATACTTTCAATGCATTTATTGATTTCCTGCGCCTTTATCCGGCAGGACTCCCGGCGTTCAGTGTAGCGCCTGACGCCTATTCAGCTAATCTGCAACTGCAGGAATTCCTATCGATTTTTGAGGAGGAGGAAGATGTACTGCCTGATATCGAACAGTTCTTCGGTCCTTCAGCGGCCGGCAAAAGTAACGAAGCAAGCGGGCAAGGAAATAATTCAGATGATATGGATGCCACCGCTTCGATGATGGAACCCTTGAAACAGGAAGAAAAAGAAGAGGAGGATGAAGTTGAGGACAGCGAGTTGATCGGGTTCAATCCTTTTTTATTTGAAGATTTTATAGGCCTCATGAATAATGTAGTGTGTTCGGAATACCGGAAAATACATAATCTTGACGACCGG
>JBIIHN010000396.1:0-2650 GCA_044235745.1 Bacteroidia bacterium | reverse complement strand
GCTTGAACTCGTTAACTGACCTTTGCGGTTAAACGTACGCCATTCACCATCACGTTTGTTGTTTTTATAAAAACCTTCTGATGCAACTTCTCCATCTTCATAGTACTTCGTCCATTTGCCGTCTTTTTTATTGGCAATGTATTCACCTTCAATTTTTATCTGGCCTGAATAATAATAACGCTTGTAAACACCTTCTTTGATGCCGTTTTGATATTCAACTTCCTCCATTACTTTGCCGTAAGGATAGAAACGACGACTCATTCCATGACGCTTATCGTTTACATACTCAACTTCGTTGATCAAATCACCCGGTTGACTGTAAGTTTTCCAAACGCCTTGTTTTTGCCCGAGTTCATCCGTTTTGTTTCGGTGCTTTTCTTTGCCCGGGGCATATTTAGGTTTCTCTTCGTATTGGGCAAAAAGCATCATAGGGAGTGCTAACAGGAAGAGGATCAGGGTACACCAACGTTTCATACAAGTCAGGTTTGTGTGGCTAAAATAATAACTAATTTAATTCCTCAGGGGTTTACCGGTGGTTAAAATCGACTGAATTCTTTCAAGCGTCTTTTTTTCACCGCAGAGCGAGAGGAAGGCTTCACGCTCCAGATCAAGCAAATATTGTTCCGAAACCAGGGTAGGGGCACTCAGGTCGCCACCACAAAGAATATATCCTAACTTCTGGCTAATCAATTGATCATATTCACTTATGTAATGCCCGCTGACCATCGTATTGGCGCCAACCCAAACGATGCCCAGGCCTGATTTCCCCAATACTTTGATGTCTTTTCGCGGTAGCGGGGCCACATATCCTGCATCAGCCATGGCAATGGCTGCATTTCTTGCATCCGCTATTAACCGGCTTCTGTTCAAGGTTATTTCATCTCTGCCCGGTACAAGTATTCCGAGGTCAAAGGCTTCTGATGCAGATGTCGATACTTTGGCCTGACCGATGGTCAAAAACTTTTCTCTCAAAGCATTGATCTCAATATCACCTTCCTTGAAACTGTCGGAGAGTCGAAGCGCAAACTCTTTGCTGCCACCACCTCCCGGTATGAGCCCGACGCCAAATTCTACAAGTCCTGTATATAATTCTGCATGCGCCTGTACCTTATCGGCGTGTAAGGTCATTTCGCAGCCTCCGCCCAGCGTAAGTCCGAACGGAGCTACCACCACCGGAATTGAGCTGTATCGTACGCGCATATTCATATTCTGAAACATGCGGATGGCCATATCTATTTCATCCCATTCCTGTTCAAGCGCCATCATAAACACCATCGCCAGATTGGCTCCGGCACTGAAGTTGGGTCCGTCATTCCCAATGACAAGTCCGCGAAAGTCCTTCTCCGCCAGCTCGATGGCCTTGTTTACTCCCTGAACAACCTCTCCTCCGATGGAATTCATCTTGGTGCGAAACTCGCAACAGAGAATTCCTTCTCCGATATCCAGTACCGAACATCCGCTGTTACTCCACACCGTCTTTGTGTCACGTATCGGGTAAATCGATATGTAATTTTCTTGTCCCGGAATAGCTTTATAGCCCTTCTCCGTGAGATCATAATACCATCTTTTTCCGTTTTCTGTTTTGTAAAAGGAGTTACAGCCGGCATTCAGCATCTCATATACCCAGTCGGCAGGTTTCATTTCTGCTGCTTCCATCCGTTTCACCATGTTGGCTACGCCGAGCGCATCCCAGGTGTCGAACGGCCCCATCTCCCAGCCAAAGCCGGTTTCCATTGCAGCGTCAATCCGGTACAGTTCATCGGAGATTTCAGGTATCCGTTCTGATACATAGCGAAATAAGCCGATAAAGGAGGCATTGTAAAATTCGGAAGCTTTGTCCTTACCTGCTACCAGCATCTTTAAACGGCTGCGTAAATCATCTACGGTCTTTGTCGTTTCCAGCGTCGCGAATTTCACTTTTTGCTGAGGCCGATATTCCAGACTATTTAAATCAAGGGCAAGGATTTCTGACTTCCCTTGCTCGTTCTTTACCTTTTTATAAAAGCCCTGTTTGGTTTTATCACCATGCCATTTCTTGTCATTCATCGAGGCGACATAACCCGGAAGTTGGAAATACTCCAGCATGGAGTCGTTTTTAAGTCCACCGACCAGTCCATTGGCGACATGTACCAGCGTGTCCAGGCCAACAACGTCACAGGTTCTGAAGGTTGCTGACTTAGGACGTCCCAATACCGGACCGGTAAGTTTGTCAACCTCTTCTACAGTGAGGCCCATTTTTTCCACCAGATGGAACAGATACATAATGCCGAATACACCAATGCGGTTGGCGATGAAGGCGGGAGTGTCCTTGCAGAGAACCGTTGTTTTTCCGAGAAAGCGATCGCCATAATGTTCCAGGAAATTCAGGACTTCCGGAGCCGTTTCGGTGCCGGGAATGATTTCCAGCAAACGGAGATAGCGTGGAGGATTAAAGAAGTGTGTGCCACAGAAATGTTTTCGAAAATCATCGCTGCGACCTTCCTCCATCATGGCAATGGGAATGCCGGAGGTGTTGGTGGTGATTAACGTCCCCGGCTTACGATAGCGTTCTACCTTTTCGAATACCGATTTTTTGATATCGAGGCGCTCTACCACCACTTCCATGATCCAGTCGCAGGAAGCGATTTCCTTTAAATCATCATCAAAATTT
>JBIIHN010000395.1:0-2658 GCA_044235745.1 Bacteroidia bacterium | reverse complement strand
GCTGAGCATGAGTGCCAACAAAGGTGTTGCGATTTTTAATAATGTAACCGTAGATCAGGCCGGTGGATATGTTCTTCAGGCAGTAGCCGGTGCATTACCTCCGGTAAATACAATGAACATTTCTGCGTCGGGAGGTTCCGGTGGCGGAACCGGTGGTGGCGGATCCAATTGTCCTCCTACCAGTACCTCAGGCTCACGCACCAATATGGGGTTGTACGGCGGATCATCGCTGGACCTTACATTTAACTATGCCAACAAGCGTCTTTTCGCAGCGATTTCTTCTCCTGCATCTCTCTTCTATACCGATGATACCTGCAAAACATGGGCGCGTGCGTTTCCGGATGATTCCCTCGAATACGGCTGTGGCCGTGGTTGGGGAGGCCGTGCAGTACGTGTGTTGGCGAATCAGAACAACTGGGTTGCTGTACAAACATCGCAGGAAGCCGGCACCCTGAATGCGCTGGTAATTTCTTATGATGGTGGCACTACATGGACAACTGCCATGGATGGCTGGATGATGAACCAGCTGGGTTTACAGGGGATGAATAATGTGAGCGGAATGACGCTGACAGATTATTATTTGTTTTGTCTGATGGGAAAAAGAATTGTGAAAGTGAGTAATGCGGGTCCGGTGAATCCTACAACAGATGTACTGGACATTACTACTGCAATTCCCGGAATGAATGCCAATGCTTCGGTAAAAGGTATTGCAGCCGGCAATAACGGTAACGGATATCCGTATTTTATACTGGTAGATACAACCGGTCAGTTCGGAAATAACCCTGCCTCTCTTTTTAAATATGATGGAACTTTATTTACACGGATAACACTTCCGTTGGGTGTTGCCGGCGCCATTTCTGTGTTCACACATCCCGGCCAGAGCAATGCTGATACATTATTCATTGTAACCGGAGGTATGGGTGGAGGCCAGATTTACAGGTCACTCGATGGAGGAACCAACTGGACTTTAATCACCTCACCTGCTACTAACTTTGCGATGAGCGATGTGGATTATAGCCCCGATTGGATCAGTTTCATGACACAAAGCAATGGGATGATTTTGATTATTCCGGGCGTGGCGATGTCAATGGATATGGGAGATTCCTGGACAACCATCGGACTTCAGAATAATGGAGGTGCTGTACACCCCGGCGATATGAATCTGGTAGTAGGTACCCGCGGGCGCGGTGTTGTGGTCAGTACTTCAGGACCCGCCGGACCTTATGCCATTGCAGATAACTATGGTCTCGAAGCTGTAACAATCAAAAAGATTTCACGCACTGAAAGCCGTGGTACCTTTTACCTGGCTACAAGAGCAGGCCTGGCATATACCACTGCATATACAGACAATACGGTAGCCGGATTTGATAAATGGAATCCGCCGTACGGCAATTTCCCTGTGATCAATGTGGGCGATGATGCCGGCGTTTCAGCCGTAGCCATCGATCCGGAAGATAGTCTGCATGTCATTGCAGGATACTCTAACGGCTTCGCCTTAACGACAACCGGAGTGAACGGATTCTCCAATATACAGCCGGCTGCATGGAATACCGCCGGCAGTGACCCTGCTGTTAACGACATCCTGTTTGTCAATACCAATACGGTGTTGGCTGTAACCGGTGGTGACAACCAAGGTGCTTCGGGTAAAGGAAACATCTGGAGGTCGACGGATGGTGGTGCCACCTGGACTACAGTTACTCCATCAGGCTTCTCTTGCGGAAATACACTCGCGAAGGGTACCTCAGGCGCTTCAACCGTGATCTACTGCGGAACCGGTTTGTCAGGAAGTATGGCAGACCCCGGCAAATTATGGAAATCGACAGATGAAGGAGCCACCTGGACTATGGTTGGTTTCGGCCCAACCGCTACCAATAACCCCTCGGTTTCGCAATTACCCATTTATGATATTGCCGTGGATCCGCGCGGTACAGATACCTTGTATCTGGCTTGTGGATCTAATCTGGATTATGCTTTTGTCAAGTCGACGGATGGTGGATCAACATTGGCTAATATTAACGCGGGTGGTGAAGGTGCCTTCACTTCCGTATGTATCAACCAAACGTATCCCGATAGTGTATATACCGCTATTCGCCGCGATATTCTGGTGTATGATGCAGTGAATGATTCCGCTATGTACATCTATCGCGGTCTGCCGGGAGAGCTGGTGCCGGATCTTGCATTCGGTTCTGTGTTGGCGGGTACGTCTACCGGATTTTTCAAAGTAGAAGCTACACCTTTGACTACTACCGGACTGAATAGTACGCTTACGCGCAATAACGATCTGCTTGAAATTTATCCTAACCCGGTTCAGGACTTTGCAACCATTGAGTTCCGTACAGCTAAAAAGTCAGCTGTGAGTATTCGCGTATTTGATCTCCTTGGTAATCTGGTGTGGACGGCTCCGGTTCAGTCTGCTGATGTAACCGTTTCCAAAGTGAATGTGGATACGTCTGTCCTGAAGTCAGGAACCTATTGTGTTCGTATGCAGTCAGCTGACGGTTCTACCGTTCGCCGGTTTATCCGGATCCAATAATCCGTCTAAGGTTCAAAGATTGAGGCCTCCTGGATGCAGGGGGCCTTTTTCTTTGGATTTACCCGGATAATTGCCTTGCAGATTTTTATGAAATTTCTGATAGGATATGAATGAGTATATTTTAA
>JBIIHN010000038.1:0-8920 GCA_044235745.1 Bacteroidia bacterium | reverse complement strand
CGGCGGGAAGCTACGTAAGGCCTTACGTAGATCGCCCGACGGCCCGGCAGTCACAAGCGGAAAAAATACCGCGCAAGCGGTAAGGAAGGGGTGCAGGCCTTGATCTTTTTGGTTACTTTTTCTATCAAGAGAAAAAGTGACCAGGGGTTTGGGGACAGCGACCCCATGAGCTGCCCACGAGTGGGATATGATTCATGTGAATGCGTCCAAACTGCAAGGGAAAAGAGGGGTGTTGCAGTTGTTTGAAATGGAAGGGCGGGTGGTGTATGAAAAGCCGGTGGAGGTTTTGGCGGGAGGATATTTTACGACGGAGATTTACACCAATGAAATTTCAATGGGGTGTATGTTGTCAATCTCAGTACGGAGAAGGAGACGTTGACGTATAAGACGATGAAATTCTGACAATAGGTGCATTTGTCGGTTTAAACGCGGAGAGCGCCAAGAGGCGCGGCGGGCGCAAGGAGAACTTTTATAACTCTTATAACTCTCCGCCGTACGGCGGACACCAATTTGCCAATTTGCCAATTTACCCATTTGCTTTTGCGAAGCAAAAGCGGGTCTCCAATTTACACTTGCAACAACACCTTCATCGGATCATTTCCGGAGGTGAGGAGTTTGATCGGATCTTCGATCATCTGTTTTACCTTAACCAGGAAGCCTACTGATTCGCGGCCGTCGATGATGCGGTGGTCGTAGGAAAGCGCGAGGTACATGATGGGACGTATTTCAACTTTTCCGTTGACAGCCACCGGTCGCTCTACGATGTTGTGCATGCCGAGAATGGCACTCTGCGGAGGATTGATAATCGGCGTGGACATCATACTTCCGAAAACACCGCCGTTCGTGATGGTGAATGTTCCTCCGGTCATTTCTTCAATTGAGATTTTTCCGTCGCGGGCTTTGCCGGCCAATACTCCTATCTGTGCTTCTATCTGCGCAAGACTCATTGCCTCTGCATTGCGCAACACCGGAACCATGAGTCCCTTGGGCGCACTTACCGCGATACCTACGTCGCAGTAGTTGTGATACACAATTTCTTCTCCGTCAATCTGGGCATTCACTGCTGGAAATGCTTTGAGCGCTTCGCAGACTGCCTTCGTAAAGAAACTCATGAAGCCTAAGCTAACGCCATGCTTCTCCTTGAAAATATCTTTGTATTGTTTACGTACATTCATCACCGCACTCATGTCCACTTCGTTAAAGGTGGTGAGCATCGCTGTGGTTTGCTTCACGGACACAAGTCGCTGCGCTACTTTCTTCCGCAACATGGTCATCTTCTCTCTGCGCTCTTCTCTTGATCCTCCACTCATGGGCACTATCAACGCAGGCGCCGGTGCAATTGTTTTCGCAGCTGATTTTGCTTCAGCGGGAGCAGTTTTGATGGCATCGAGCACATCTCCCTTGGTAATGCGTCCATCCTTACCGGTTGCTTTCACAGCATTAGCAGCAATATTATTCTCCTCCATCAGCTTCTTCGCCGCTACACTGGGGTGTCCTCCGGCATAGCCGGTTGTTTCCGCAGAAGCAGGCGCCGGCGCAGGAGCTGCATTCTCCGCAACAGGGGCTTTCTTCGGTGCACCTTTCGCATCAGTATCGATGGTGGCCACCACCGAACCTACTGAAACAGTTTCTCCCTCCCCTACCAGGATCTTCAAGACACCGTCGGCTTCCGCTACCAGACTCAGCGTCGCCTTGTCGGAATCAATCTCCGCGATTTCTTCATCTTTCTCTACAAAATCTCCATCCGCTTTGATCCAGCGTGCAATCTGCACTTCGTTGATAGATTCACCGGGAGAAGGTACTTTTAATTCGATAGCCATGAGAATATACTGTTTTTCGGTAAGGGAGTAACGTTATGAATGTGTTTCGGCAAGGCGTCCGTGAAAGGCGGCAGCGAGGATAGCCTGCTGTTCGCGGTCGTGTTGCTTGTGGGAACCGGTGGCGGGACTCGCACTCTCGGGGCGTCCGATATAGCGCAGCGGCTTTGTTTTGAATACGCGGAGCAGATAACTCCACGCTCCCATGTTTTCCGGTTCTTCCTGCGTCCAGAAAAATTCTGTTGCCTTGCTGTATCGTTTGATGATGGCGTCGATGGCTTTCTGCGGGAAAGGATAGAGCTGTTCGAGACGCAGAATCGCCACATCATCGGCTTTCTCCTGCTCTTTCTTGTCGAGCAATTCGTAGTAAATTTTTCCGGTACAGAACACCACCCGCTGCACCTGGTCCGGCTTCGTCTGCGTATCATCGATCACTTCCATGAATGAACCGGAAGTAAACGCATCGATGGCAGAAACGCATTTCGGGTGACGCAGCAGACTTTTCGGAGTGAATACGATGAGCGGTTTACGGAACGGACGCTTCAGCTGACGACGCAGGAGATGGAAGAAATTGGCAGGTGTTGTACAATTGGCCACCTGCATGTTCAACTCCGCACAGAGTGCCAGGAATCGCTCCATGCGTGCGCTGCTATGCTCTGCACCCTGCCCTTCATATCCGTGTGGCAACAACATCACCAAACCGTTCATGCGCCGCCATTTATCTTCCGCGCTGCTGAGATACTGATCGATGATGATCTGCGCGCCATTGTTGAAATCACCAAACTGCGCTTCCCAGATCACCAGTGAATTGGGAGCCGAGAAACAATAACCGTAATCAAAGCCCAACACACCGTATTCGCTCAACAATGAATTGTAAATGTAAAAAGGCGCCTGTTTATCATCGAGATGACTGAGCGGAATATATTGCTCTTCGCTATCCTCCACACGTACAACAGCATGACGATGGGAGAAAGTACCACGCTCCACATCTTGTCCGCTGATACGTACCGGATGACCTTCATTCAGCAATGTAGCATACGCCAGCAGTTCACCCATCGCCCAATCAAGTCTACCGGGCTCCTTGAGCATCTGCTTTCTCTCCTCGAAAAGCCGGGTGATCTTATTAAAGAAATTGCGGTCGCCGGGCAGCGAACATATCTTTTCACCGAGCGCCAGCAAGGTCTCTTTCTCCACGCCTGTTTCGGGAGAAGTATCGAAGTCCTCCGCCGAAGCCAATCGCAATCCGCTCCATGAACCTTCCAGGAAGCGTGTCACTTTTGTTTTCGATTGCTGTTTACTTGAATCGAGACTTTTCTGCAACAGCTCTTTGAACTTCTTCTCCATCTCACGGGCAAGATTAGCCTCCACGATTCCCTGTGAGAGTAATTTCTGATTATATACCTCGCGCGGATTCGGATGTTTGGCGATGGCTTTATACAAGAGCGGCTGCGTGAACCGAGGTTCATCCCCTTCGTTGTGGCCGTATTTGCGATAACAAAGAATATCGACGAACACATCTCTGTGAAACTTCTGACGATATTCCATGGCCAGACGAATCGTGTATACGAGCGCCTCCACATCATCACCGTTCACGTGAAACACCGGCGAAAGAGTCACCTTACCAACATCGGTGCAATAGGTAGATGAACGGGCATCGATATAATTCGTGGTAAAGCCCACCTGATTATTGATTACCAGATGAATTGTTCCTCCGGTTGCGTAACCGCGCAGCAGCGACATCTGAATCACCTCGTACACGATACCCTGTGCCGCGACAGCCGCATCTCCGTGAATCAAAATCGGTGCGATCTGACTATGATCTCCACCCGGCGTATTGTCGATTTTCGCTCTGACAATTCCCTGCACCACCGGATCTACTGCTTCGAGATGCGAGGGGTTCGGTGTCATGCTCAGGTGAATCTGCTTGCCATGCGGTGTGATCACATCGCTCGAAAAGCCGAGGTGATATTTCACATCTCCGTCGAAGGCATTCTCATCAAACTCTTTTCCTTCAAACTCACTGAAGATATCTTCATAACTCTTGCCGAGGATATTTGACAACACATTCAGGCGTCCACGGTGCGCCATGCCGATCACAAATTCCTTGATGCCCAACTCACCACCTGAGTCGATCACGGCGTCAAGTGCGGGAATCAAGGTCTCCGCTCCTTCGAGGGAAAAACGTTTCTGACCTGTAAACTTGGTATGCAGGAAATTCTCGAATGCTACAGCTTCGTTGAGCTTTTCAAGCATACGCTTCTTCTCCGAAATTGAAAACTGATACGTATTCTTGCTGCGCTCCATCTTCTCCTGCAGCCACTCAATCACCTCCGGTGTACGGATGTATTTATACTCAGCGCCGATACTCTGGCAATAGGTTTGCTCCAGGTGTGCCACGATATCTTTCAGCTTCACCGGACCAATACCGATTTGCTTACCCGCCTGAAAAATTGTTTCAAGGTCTGCGTTTTCCAGGCCGAAGTTCACCGGATCAAGGGTAGGGCTATATTTCCGGCGCTCGCGGACCGGATTCGTTTTCGTAAACAGATGCCCGCGGTTTCGGTAGCCGTTGATCAGATTGATCACCCTGAACTCCTTGTCCACCTGCTCCGGAACCATCTCGCCGGGAGTGATATCCCCGTATTGTTGGCGGGCAAAATCGAAACCGGAAAAGAACTGTTGCCAGCTCGGTTCTACACTTTGCGGATTTTCAAGGAATTGACGGTACATGTCCTCCAGAAGATCCGGGTTCATATTTCCAATATAACTGTGCTGATCCATAGTTTTTGGTCTCACCTGACCATTTTAAAGGCTGCAAAGATACGACCTCTGAGGCCCGATTAAGATGGGTAGAGGTTAATTTTCCTTAACAAACCCCGGATGAGATAGTTTACCCCTTCGTGCGGCCTATAGCGAAAAGGCCTCCCACATCTGCTTCTTTGGGCGGTTACGGAAATCCCACCCCATCACTCCCATTCACATCGCAAAAGGGCAGGTTGCTGTTATACCGTGCATTGATCACCCGAATAAATTCATTAGCGATCAGCGCATAGCCGCGACCGTTAGGATGAATACCATCCACGGAAAAAGCGCCACCGGAGAGGTATTCGGTAGAATACGCTGCACCATTGTAAACAATTCCTGCCGACAACTGCTTGAAGTAAAGATTCATATCTGCAAATGCGAGATTGTATTGACTGGCCACCGTTCTGAGTTTGGCATTATAGCCGATGATGGCATTCCGGATATTGGCTACTTCTGCGGAGTCGAGGATCAATGCAGAGGGAATCGGATTAAGGCTTGTTCCCAGTTTATTGCAGCGGATATCATCGGCATTTACCGACAACAACACCAACTCTCCTGCTCTCAACTGACGGATAGGTCCTCCTGTATTTCCGGTGTAGGCGACAAACGGATTCTTTCCGGCTGTGTAACTTATGCCTGCGGGAGATACCAGATTCAGCGAATCTGCCTGCTGCTGCGTCAAGACCAATCCGTTGTAGGGAATAGCACTGAAAAACGGGATTTCCGTCAGATCCGGCACACTGGCAATGACTCCATCCGCTCCGTTGGCGGTCAGACTTTCCACAATGGTATCGAGGGCGGCTTCGAAGGTTGACAGCGGTGTAATCGCCAGATCCGGATTTCCCAGATCAACACCACCGGCCAGTGCATAATTCAACATATCGTTGTTTCCGATCCACAATGTAAAAAAAGTTGGTTCGTTGGCCAGCGCATCTCCGATCACGGTTGAAGTTAGTCCGCCGATGAGCCCGGTATCCGTTGCGAAGCGATGATAATACGGATTGCCGGTCACCGTACCTTTCCCGAATGTCTGGCTGTAGAGATTATACGATTTCGCTCCCGGCACACCCATATTGTTGTAAGGGCCTTTGTTTCCGATATAATCAAAGTCGAGGGGATTTACGGATTCAGTTTTTACTCCGATATTGGATTGACCAATACAATTCAACACATTCACTAGCTTTTGCGTTCCGGAATATTGTTTGGTGATAATATCCCAGGCAAAGCCGGTTCCGGGATTTACCAATGGCTGGCGGAATGAGCCGCCTTCCGCCAATGCAAATTTCGACGCGATGAGTGCAGGAAAACTCTCCTGTTGTCCTTTCCGGGTCAGCGCACCATTTGTAACACCGGCGGTAAAACTGGTGCCCACCGCCACATACGATGTAAAATCGGTTGTACCGGAAGTATAGTTAGGTGGCTCCAGCGTCGGACTGCAGGATACCATCAGCATACTAACGGCTATGAAGTACCGAAACAGACGATCAGAACATATACTGAATACCGACACCAGCCGCATAGATGAATGATTTATAGGTTCCGTTGAAATTATCTTCCACATTATTCTCTTCTCTTCTTTCTTTTAAATCCTCAAATAACAAAGTAGCCTCTATACTCCACCCTTTTTTCCACAGCCAGGTGAGTCCCCCACTGACGATAATCCGGTCGGCATCCGGCAATTCCGGACTAACATATCCGTTCTCAACCGGACTCTGATCGAAGGCCAATCCCGCCCGAAGTTTCAGCCGTGAAGAGTATTGATACTGTGCACCCAATCGCACCGCCAGACTGTTTTTATAGTTACGCACTGATGATGTATTGAGCTTGCTATCGTCGGGAAATGTAAACACCAGGGAATCGTACACCTCCCATCCGGTATAATTGAAATCGATATTGGCCATGATCTTCTCGCCGATGCGTTGGCCGAAACCGAAGGAAACAACTGAGGGTAGTGTGATTTCAGAGTTAAAAGTGGTGGTAAGCGGAAATGTACCATTGCTGATGAGCGAAGATGGAATATTGCTGAAAGTGGCATCGCCCTCTTCGAGTGAAAGTGTGACAGAAGAACGATAGCTCAGTCCGACAGAGGTACGACCTGATTCAAAAAACAATCCGGCATTAAAACCGATACCGTTACCGGAACCGTCGAGTGTCAATCGCCCATCACCTCCATTCTGATTCGTCACCGGCAACGCGCGTTGCAACTCAGCATTACCAATGACGATCGATGGTCCTGCACCGATGGCCAATTTCTCACTCAGTTTAAAACTCACTGTAGGTTGCACGAACATGGTAAACAATCGTGTTTGCTGCGTTACGTATCTACCCGACCATTCATCTTCCCATGTTGTTCCCAAACCGAACTGGCTGTTGATTCCAAGTCCCAAATGCCATTTTTTCTTCAGCCGGAAAGTACCGTAGGCATACGCCGGCAGAAATACCGACGACTTCAAATTTTCCTCCACACCCGTCACACCCAGAAAGGCAGTCCGTGGAAACAGCGCCGTCAGTCCGACATTAAATGCATTAGAATCCAGCATCGACATGCCCCCGGGATTAAAAAACACCACCGACGCGTCGAGCGCCAGACCGGTAACCGAACCACCCAACGAAGCGGCCTTCTGACTTTGAGTATTTATCTGAAATCCACCCGCATCCGCCAATAAAGGGCAAAGGGCGAGCAGAAACAACCAACCATATTTCATAACAGTAACAAAGGTAGGTGGTGAACACCATCCATTCCGGCGGCGGATAGTATCTTTTTAACATACTATTGAACGAAAAAGGAAACACGATGAATAAACAAAAATATCCTCCCACCTGAAGTGAAAAGGATTCCACGAAAGGCCGTACTTTTGCAGCCATGAGTCAGCCCCACTACGATGTCATCGTAATCGGCGCAGGAATCGTTGGATTATCAACAGCTTACAAGCTCAACCTGCACCACCCGAATCTTAAAATCTGTGTACTGGAAAAAGAAACCCATGTAGCAGCCCATCAAACAGGACGAAATTCCGGCGTACTGCATAGCGGGATTTACTACAAACCCGGCAGTTACAAAGCGAAGAACTGTGTTGATGGAAGGCGGGAGATGGTAGCCTTCGCCCGCGAACACAAGATTGGTGTGGATGTATGCGGGAAGCTGATTGTCGCAACACATGAAAGCGAGCTGGCGCATATGGAGAAAGTGTACAACCACGGACTCCAGAACGGAGTAGAAGATATCCGGCTGATAGGACCGGAGGAAATCCGTGAAATAGAACCTTACTGTGTCGGTATAAAAGGGATTCATGTAGGCTGCACCGGCATCATCGATTTCGTGGGCGTTTGTGAAACGCTGGCGACATTGATTCGTGAAAAGTTTTCAGGAGACGTGAAGTTATCACATGAAGTCGTCGATTTTGAACGGGGGTCTGATCATACCACCGTTGTGACCAACCATGGAAAATTTACAGCGCGTTTCATTGTGAACTGCGCCGGATTACAGAGTGACCGCATTGCCCGCAAAAACGACGTAGATCCGGATATGAAGATTGTTGGCTTCAGAGGAGATTACTACGAGTTGACACCGGAGGCGCAGCATAAAGTAAAACATCTCATCTATCCGGTGCCCAATCCACAGTTTCCATTCCTGGGTGTTCATTTCACCCGTATGATCAATCACCCTACAGAGTGCGGACCGAATGCAGTATTTGTCTTCAAACGTGAAGGATACGGAAAAACAGATTTCAGCTTGCGTGACACCATGGACGCATTAAGTTATGGCGGCACGTGGAAACTCTTCTTCAAACACTGGCAGTTCGGACTGGACGAATACCGCAGGGCCTTCAGCAAACGTTTATTTCTAGAACGTCTTCGCCGGTTAATACCGTCGTTAACGATGGAAGATATCGTTCCCGGCAGAGCAGGCGTTCGCGCCATGGCCCTCGATAAAGAAGGAAATATGATTGATGATTTTAAAATTGTACACAGTCATAATGCGCTGCATGTGCTTAATGCTCCATCACCGGCTGCGACGGCAGGACTAGCTATTGGTAAGGCGGTGAATGATATGGCGGAGAAACATTTTGGGTTATAGAATATAAATTCAGTCCCGCTCGAAGAGCGGGATCAGAATTCAGAATGCAGAATTAATTCTTCAATTTAATTGAGAGGGAATGTTTGGGAGAGGCAGGCCGTGACCTGCCCTTACCAATTGCGATAAGGTGATGTTTGGTAGGGTCGGGTCGTGACCTGCCCTTACCAGTTGAGAAAAGGTGATTTATAGGAGGGGCGGGTCGCGACCCAACCTTACGATT
>JBIIHN010000394.1:0-2662 GCA_044235745.1 Bacteroidia bacterium | reverse complement strand
GACCGGTACTGCTGAAACAGAAGCCGGTGAGTTCTGGCAGATTTACAAACTCGATGTGGTGGTAATTCCTACGCACCGTAAAATCACACGTAAGGACGAAGAAGACCTCGTATATAAAACGACGCGGGAGAAATTCAATGCCGTCATTGATGAGATTCAAAAACTCACGCAAGCCGGCAGACCGGTATTGGTGGGAACAACTTCGGTAGAAATTTCGGAACTGCTCAGCCGTATGTTGAAGCAGCGTAATGTTCCGCACAACGTACTGAACGCGAAACAGCACCAGCGTGAAGCGGAAATTGTAGCGCAGGCAGGTCAGGCGGGTACGGTAACCATTGCCACCAACATGGCCGGTCGCGGAACCGACATTAAACTGGGTCCCGGAGTGAAAGAAGCCGGCGGACTGGCCATCATCGGAACAGAGCGTCACGAATCACGCCGCGTCGACAGGCAGCTGCGTGGTCGTGCAGGACGACAAGGAGACCCCGGCTCATCACAATTCTTTGTTTCACTCGAGGACAATCTGATGCGTCTCTTCGGATCAGAGCGGATTGCCGGTCTGATGGACAAGATGGGACACAAGGAAGGAGATGTTATTCAGGCCGGGATGATCACCAAGAGTATTGAAAGAGCACAGCGGAAGGTAGAAGAAAACCACTTTGGCACACGTAAACGCCTGCTCGAATACGACGATGTCATGAATGCACAACGTGAGGTGATCTACAAAAAACGCCGCCATGCGCTATATGGTGAACGGCTTGAGCTGGATCTCCAGAACATGTTATACGACATGATTGATGCACTGGTGATCAGCTACCAGGAAAGCCGTGACTTTGAGAACTTCAATCTCGATCTGATCCGCACCTTCGCTGTAGAAAGTCCGGTTTCACAAGAAGTATTCCTCGGTAAAAAGAATGAAGAGGTGACGGAACTGGTTTTTGCTTCTATTGATGAACACTATCGCAACAAAGCAAAGCAGATCGGTGAACGCGCCTATCCTATCATCAGGCAGGTGTATGAAAATCAAGGACAGCAATTCGAGAACATTGTAGTTCCCTTTACTGATGGAATCCGGGGTATGCAGGTGTTGGCCAATCTGAAGAAAGCCTATGATAGCAGTGGACTGGAAATCATCCGGGCCTTTGAAAGAAATATTACGCTGTCTATCATCGACGATAGCTGGAAGGAACACCTGCGTGAGATGGATGACCTGAAGCAGAGTGTACAGAATGCAGTGTATGAACAGAAAGACCCCTTGCTGATTTATAAATTTGAATCATTCGAATTGTTCAAGAGGATGCTCGAAGAGGTGAATAAAGAAACACTATCATTTCTCTTCAAAGGGCAAATTGCTATTGAACAGCCACAACAAGTAAAGCAGGCAGAACAACCGAGGCAAGACATGAGTAAACTGAAGGCTACGCATGATGAATATCGTCAGAATGTCAGCAGTACCGCCGGACCGTCATCTCAACAGGCGCCTCCTCCTCCTCCACCGCAGAAGTTGGAACCGGTTAGAAATGAAATGAAAGTAGGACGTAATGATCCTTGCCCTTGCGGTTCCGGTAAAAAATACAAGAGCTGCCATGGAGCAATGGTAGAAAATCAATAGAATTCAAGAATAAGACATCTAAAGCCCCGGGAGACCGGGGCTTTATGTTTAAGAACTAATTTGCCAACGACAGGCACGGAAGCAGAAATATTCCAAAGCGCGTAGCAGAAACATTAGCGGGCAAAACAGAAATACTCCATAAAGACTAATCAAACGTTAAAACAATAAAGTGACCAGCTGAGTGAATGATGTCTTAGTAAAACAGTATCATCAAGGACAAAATAAAAACATAAGCGGTCATCCGTTTATAATCTGCAAGGCGCTAAACCAGGCATATCACAAAGTGATTACAACATAATAGATGACAGAGTAGATACAGAAACAGGTTTTTCAAGAAACATACTTATCAAATCATTTTCGGAAGCTTGTGAAAGGTCTGACGGATCAATAGTTGAACTACAAAGGTAAACTCGGGTACTAAAGGTAAAATCACTTTTTATAGCTTTCAGTCGATGGAGAAAATACCAACCATCGTATAATGGCATATTTATATCAAGCAGGATGACATCCGGAATATTCTGCATTGCATTACTCTGAAGCGAAGATAAAAGTGCATCAGCAGCCTCTTTGCCATTTTCGAATACACGTGACTGAATCGAAACACCAACTTTTGAAAGGTTATTCAAGGCGATTATTTGAAATGCCCAATCATCATCGATAATCCAAACCAAGCGTTCTTTGCTCATAATTCCGGTAAATAAATTTTAAATGTTGTTCCTTGACCCACCTCACTTTCAACCTCTACTTTCCCTTGCAGAGCCTCAACTTGATTTTTCAATATGAACAAGCCCACTCCCTTTGACTGCGGTTGCTGATGGAATGTCTGGAACATTCCAAATAGTTTAGAGCCAAAAAGATCAAGATCGATCCCAAGTCCATTATCAGTTATTGAAAACCACTTGTATCCTTCAGAAAACCCGCACTTCACAGAGATAGTTAAAGGCAAATGTTCTTGTCTGTACTTTATAGCATTGGAAAAGAGGTTCAACAAAATGCTATCCAGGTAAACATCATACGCATCAACACAAAAATCCGCCGGAACCTGAATAT
>JBIIHN010000393.1:0-2664 GCA_044235745.1 Bacteroidia bacterium | reverse complement strand
ATTCATAGCAGCTATACAACAACATCAACCGATGATACGTCGGCTGGCGATGCTATACGCGGCCGATCGGGAAGAGCATAAAGATCTTTGTCAGGATATCATTTATCATGCCTGGAAGGGGATAAAGAGTTTCAGGGGAGACGCGAAGTTCAGCACCTGGCTATACAGGGTAGGCCTCAACACCATCTTCACGGTCAAGCGAAAACAACAACGAATAGACTATCACGATGAAGACACTTTACCGGAAATGATGGCGGATGAAGATCATGAACATCGTATGCAACGGCAGGCTCTTTACAAAGCTATAAGAAACTTACCGGAAACCGACAGAGCAATTATCTCTCTGCATCTGGAAGGTTACAATCATCAGGAGATCGCGGAGATAACCGGAATAACAGCTAATCATACAGGGGTGAAAATCCACAGAATTAAAAACGAACTAAAAGCAAAATTAAGCTGATGGAACTCGAAGATTTGTGGAAAAGCGGTGACATGAAATCGACTCCGGAGACAATTCAGATTCCGGACAGGCAACGACTAAACCAGCCGGTTGATCGTATCAGAAAAGCACTGGACGTAAATATAGTTTTTGCCGTGTTACTGGGTCTCTTTTATATCTATGCGCTGATCCTGTTCAGGCAACCACTGATACAGGCCGGCATACTTATCCTCATTGCCGGCCATGTATGGTCCATTAACTTCACGCTACGTCTTCGCAAGACCATTCTGCAGACGTACAACGAAACCAGCCCTCTTCTTGAAACACTTCAACTCACGGCATCGGCTGTCCGAAGATGGATTTTCATCAGTGAATACTCCGGGATTATCTTCTACCCTATCGCAGTGGCTACCGGATTCATGGCGGGAGGCTGGCAGGGAAGTGGCCTTCCAATAGCAGAGTTTATGGGAAAGCCCTATGTAATCATTGCCTTTGCTCTGGCTATCGCACTTTTAGTACCCATCTCCTTTATATCCACAAGGCTGCTGCTGAAAGTCTCTTTTCTGAAATACTTACGACAGTTGGAAAATAACATCCGGGATATGGATCCTCAATATGATCCTGATCAATAACAAAGCACGAGACTTAAACAATAACAGTTTTCATTTCTGGCTTTATTAAAAAAAGAAAGTCCGCCACTGAGCGGACTTCTATGGCGGAAAAAGTATCCGTTATTTCAACTGACTTACAATCGTCGCTTCATCCGTCATCCCCATCTGTGTCCACACCAGCTTGCCGTCTTTGTACAGTTCAAAATAGGGTATCCCTTGTATTTTTTTCGCCTTCATCAGCTCCGGATTTTCATCGGCATCTACTTTCATAAGGGTGAGCTTCCCATTCTGATCTTTAACGATTTTTTCGAGAATCGGCATCATCTTTTTGCAGGGGCCACACCATACCGCGTTAAAATCAACCAGCGTTAGCGGATGATCTGCTACTCGCGAAAGATACTGCGCTTCGGTCATGCCTTTGGAAGCCTCCTCTTTATTCACGCCTTCAACAGGCATGTTGGCATTTAACCAGGCTAACATACCGCCATCAAGGTTATACACCTGCTGAAAGCCGAGTTCCTTCATAATGTCCATGGCAGAAGCACTTCTTCCACCCGACTTACAATACACAAACGCCTTGCGCGACTTATCCAGCTTACCTACAATCGTTTTAAAATTCGGATCATAGATATCAACATTCACAGCACCGGTTATATGACCACTTTCAAACTCCTGCGGGGTGCGAACATCCAGAATGTATCCACTGGCATTTTCATCCATCAGGCCACTGAAATCCTTTACAGATACTGTTTGATACGTTTTCTCTCCATTAGCGGAATTCGCAGCCGGTTGCTGACAGGCAGCAATGAAGACTGACAGGATCAGGCTGAAACTGAATATTGCTTTTTTCATCTTTTGCATTTTGCAAAAGTAAAATTACAACAATTCCGCGAATGTACCTTTTGTTACCGGTTTCAAAAAAACATAAAAGCAATCATCCTCTGATCAATGTGAATTCACGAAGTCTTCACACCATTGACGAATTTCCTCGCGGGTTCTTCTGAAAAGCGGCATTACCGCCTCGTCATCACCGGGAACTTTAGCGGGATCAGAAAAGTTATGATGCAGTTTTATAGCCTTTGAAGGAAACCAGGGGCAATGTTCATGCGCATGATCACAAACGGTGATTACATAATCGAAAGGAATATCCCTGTACTCATCCACATGGTTAGAAGTATGACCGGAGATATCAATGCCGGCTTCAGCCATTACTTTTACCGCACGAGGGTTGAGGCCATGCGTCTCGATACCCGCGCTATAGACGTTTGCCCTGGCGCCCAACATCTGTTGAAGAAACCCATGCATCATCTGGCTGCGGCAGCTATTGCCGGTGCATAATACTAAAATATTCATCGGGTATAATATTTGTTTTTGAGCAGCTGTGCTGCTTTAACGAGTAAGATCAACACCGGCACTTCCACCAACGGACCAATCACACCGGCAAAAGCCTGCGGCGACTCCAAACCAAACACAGCGATTGCTACAGCAATAGCGAGTTCAAAATTATTCCCGGTAGCGGTAAAGGCCACAGCAACATTACGATCATAGGAAACATTCTGATTTCGAACAATGAAAAAACTGCTGAAAAACATCAGTACGAAGTATAAAGTAAGC
>JBIIHN010000392.1:0-2665 GCA_044235745.1 Bacteroidia bacterium | reverse complement strand
TCGATACGGTCACCTCAAGTGCCCGGGGATAATGTTCTTCATCTATGATGGTAAAGTTGCTGTAATCTTTGAAATACTCCTGAACAAGCGAATCCACGGGATAGCTCTTTAAAAAATCATTCACGATACGCCGCTCCTTTTCTGTCAAACGGCGATTGAGATAATTCACACGCGAACGTCCCTGATCAGAAACAGCGGTAATCACAACACTATCAGAGGTGATTTTACTGACCTGCTCCATATTCATCTTCGCCAGATTATCGCGAACGATTATTTCAAACTGCTGAGCGGAAGACGTTAGACACCACAGCAGACAACAAGTGATTAGAAGATATTTTCTCATGTTATTTTTCCTGACTAAACAACGAATTGACGAATTCATTTCTGTCGAACAACTGAAGATCTTCCATCTTCTCTCCCACACCGATATATTTCACCGGGACCTTAAACTGATCTGACACGCCAATCACGACTCCGCCTTTCGCTGTTCCATCCAGTTTAGTCAGCGCAAGGGCATTGACTTCAGTGGCCGCGATAAACTGCTTTGCCTGTTCAAATGCATTCTGACCTGTGGAAGCGTCCAACACCAGTAAAATTTCATGTGGCGCTTCAGGAATCACCTTTTGCATCACTCTCTTGATTTTAGAAAGTTCATTCATCAGATTGATCTTATTGTGCAAACGACCTGCGGTATCGATAATGCACACATCCGCTCCTTGCGCTTTTGCTGAAGCAACGGCATCATACGCCACCGAAGCAGGATCAGCTCCCATTCCCTGGCTAACCAGATCTACATCTACCCGTTTAGCCCAGATACCTAACTGATCAACCGCCGCTGCGCGAAAAGTATCTGCGGCGCCCAGCATCACTTTTTTTCCCGCTTTTTTAAACTGATAGGCCAACTTACCAATGGTGGTAGTTTTACCTACTCCATTTACGCCCACCACCATAATCACATAAGGCTGAGCCGGGAGATCCGAGAGTTGAGAAAAATCTCCGTTACCCGTTGATTTATTCTCTGCCATTAACGAGGCCATCTCCTCCTTCAGCAAGCGATGAAGATCTGACGCTGACGTATACTTATCACGAGCCACCCGATCCTGAATACGCTTTACGATCTTCAGCGTAGTTTCAACACCTACATCGCTCGTCACCAAAACCTCCTCCAGATTATCCAGCACATCATCATCAATTGTTGATTTACCGATAATGGTCTTTGTAAGCCTGGAGAAAAAACTTTCCCGCGTCTTTTCCAGTCCCTTGTCGAGTGATTCTTTTTTCTCTTTACTGAAGAATCCGAATAGTCCCATGCGATTGTTTTTGGGTATTAATAAAAACAGCTTCTTTCGGATGAAAGAAGCTGTTCGTTCCGGTTGATGTCAGAAGAAATTATTTTTCTTTAAGGAAATCCTTGATGTGGTCATTGTGTACCACCTCTTCCTTAAAGGAGTAAGACCCCGTAACGGGCGACTTAACCATTTTGATCACTTTGGAAAATTCCTTGCCTTTTCCGGTCTTGAGGGTAGCAACTACTTTCTTTGCCATGTTGTGATAGTATTAAGAGAAGTGGATTACTTGATTTCTTTGTGAACTGTTACTTTTTTCAAGATCGGATTAAACTTCTTAAGCTCAAGACGCTCAGTAGTATTTTTCTTATTCTTGGTAGTGATGTAACGACTGGTGCCTGGCATACCAGAGTTTTTATGCTCGGTACACTCCATAATCACCTGTACGCGGTTACCTTTCTTAGCCATGGTTCAATAATTTAATGCCCTAAATTGGGTCGGCAAAGATAATAGAATCATTCACAAAATACAAGAGATTTTACAAGATTGCATAGAAATGGATGTAGAATAAAAATCCGGGATTCAACAAACCTCACCATGCCAATCGCTATATTGTTGATTTTCAGTTTCCTGAAGAAGGTCTTTCCATCAACTTCTCTAATTCATCTACCGACCGGGGCAGTGATTTTGTCATTACAACCGGATCCGATGTGGTTACCAGAATGTCATCTTCTATGCGAATGCCAATATTCCACCATTTCCGATCGCAAGGTGACCCCTCGGCTATGTAGATACCGGGTTCAACGGTCATGACTACACCGGGTAACAGAGGTCCGTAAGTTCCGGCATCATGTACATCCAAACCAAGATAATGAGAAGTACCATGCATAAAGTACTTACCGGCATCGGATGTTGAGGCAACGATCCCCAAATCCATCAGGCCCTTCGCAATTACATCATATGCTGCCCGGTGAGATGCACGGAAGTCGGCACCTTGGCGACAGGCTGCTATTCCGGCTTCTTGCGCTGAAAGAACGACCTGATAGATGGCGCGTTCTTCTTCGGAAAATTTCCCATCTACCGGAACGGTGCGGGTAATATCAGCGGTGTATCCGTGATATTCAGCACCCATATCTACCAATAAGAGCTCTTCACCTTTTAACGGCTTTCGGTTATGGGTATAGTGAAGCACACATGCATTTTCGCCTCCTCCGCAAATAGATGGATAACCCATGAACTCTGCTCCGTTCTTTTTTGCGTGATATTCGATCACCGCCTGTGCTTCATATTCCTTCATTCCGGGCTGGATCCGGGCGATCATGTCTTTAAACCCATCGATAGTAATATCCATGGCTTTTTGCAACAAGACAATTTCTTCC
>JBIIHN010000391.1:0-2669 GCA_044235745.1 Bacteroidia bacterium | reverse complement strand
AGAGGTTGGGAAGACAGAAATGGTGGTCTCAGCGGGAATCGAACCCACATCTAAAGTTTAGGAAACTTCTATTCTATCCGTTGAACTATGAGACCTTTTATTTTTATGCAAAAATAAACGATTATTCCTTCCTCTTGTAGTATCTTCCGGAATTGTTCACGCCTGAACGGTCAGACTGCTTGTGCGCAGCAGGTAAGCAGATAAAATTTATAAAGCAAGGCTACTTGAATTTATCAGGAGTTCTACAATCACACTAGTATTTATGTTGACAGAATATAGGTAGTTGAAATAAATAGGATGTTATAAATCAGATTGTTGTGCGATATTTTACCGACGAAATTTGGAGTAAATACTTTATTATCGTAATATTGCGATATATATTGATTCCCGATGGGCTTGTCGAAAACAGATGAATTTACAGTAAGAGATAACCGCATCGCGGCATATGCTAAAGCGCTGGCACATCCGGCCAGAGTGGCGATCTTGCAAATACTGGTAAAAAAACAGGCGTGTATCTGCGGAGATATTGTGGAGGAATTGCCGCTTTCTCAGTCTACCGTTTCTCAGCATCTTAAGGAACTGAAAAATGCCGGTTTGATTAAAGGTGAAATAGAAGGATCCAGCATTTGTTATTGTATCAATGAAGAAGAGTGGAGTAAAGCCCGGATGGAGTTGGTTCGCCTGTTTGATGGATTCCAGTTCAATAATACGAAGTGCTGCTAAAAAAATTTGAAATAGATAATCGTAAAATACCGATAAAAAAATTCAACCATGCAAACACACGAAGAATTAAAAGAAATCGTACGCCGTAAGTACAGTGAAATTGCCCTACAGGATAAGGAAGCAAATGCTTCGTCCTGTTGTGGTGCTACTTCTTCCTGTGGTAGTGATGCTGTTTACAATATTATGTCGGAAGATTATTCAAAGCTGGATGGCTACAACGCGGATGCTGATCTGGCTTTGGGTTGCGGATTACCTACTGAATTTGCAGGTATTAAACGTGGCGATGTTGTGATTGATCTGGGTAGCGGTGCCGGAAACGATTGTTTCGTTGCACGCCATGAAACAGGTCCGGAGGGGAAGGTGATTGGTATTGATTTTACCGATGCGATGATTGAGAAAGCCAGAGCGAATGCGGATAAGTTGGGATTTAATAATGTGGAGTTCCGACAGGGAGATATTGAAAAGATGCCCGTGGGTGGCGAAGTGGCGGATGTGATTGTTAGTAATTGCGTGTTGAATCTTGTGCCGGATAAGAAAAAAGTGTTTTCTGAGATGTTCCGTGTGCTAAAAAAAGGCGGTCATTTTTCTGTTTCTGATATTGTGCTGGTTGGTCATCTGCCGGAAAAGTGGAAGACGACCGCTGAATTGTATGCAGGTTGTGTTTCCGGCGCTATTCAGAAAAGCGAGTACCTTGGATTTGCTGAAAAGGCGGGATTTAAAAATCTTAAAGTTCAAAAAGAGAAAGCGATTCATGTTCCGGATGAGATTCTGAAGGAGTATTTAAGCACTGAAGAAATCAATGCATATCGTTCATCCGGCGTGGGAATCTTCAGCATCACATTGTTCGGTGAAAAACCGGTGTCATGTTGTGAACCGGGTTGTTGTTAATCACGATTATATATAACGGTATGCCTATCCGTCTTAAGTTCCTCGATCGTTTCCTTACCCTTTGGATCTTCCTGGCTATGGCAGTTGGGGTGTTATTGGGTAATCTGTTCCCCGGTATTCCGGCTGCTATCAACGGGCTTTCCTCCGGCAGTACGAATATTCCTTTGGCGATCGGTCTTATCCTGATGATGTATCCTCCACTGGCGAAAGTAGATTATAGCCTATTGCCGCAGGCATTTTCGCAACGTAAGCTGATGTCCACTTCGCTTCTGTTGAATTGGGTTGTTGGTCCTTTGCTGATGTTTGTACTGGCGCTAATATTTTTGCGCGATCAGCCCGAATATTTTGCCGGAGTATTGTTGATTGGTATCGCGCGATGTATCGCTATGGTGATTGTGTGGAATGATCTTGCAGGTGGAAGCCGTGAGTTGGCGGCGCTGCTGGTGGCCTTAAATAGTGTATTTCAGTTAATCACATATAGTCTTTATGCGTGGTTGTTTCTTACGGTTTTACCCCCGGTATTCGGCCTTCAAAGTCTGGACATTGCGGTTCCGATGAATGAGGTGGCTATGAGCGTGCTGATTTATCTGGGAATTCCCTTTTTAGCAGGGTATCTGAGCCGTAAATGGCTCGTAAAGTACAAGGGTATAGATTGGTATAACCGGTCGTTCATCCCTAAAATTTCTCCAATTACATTAGTTGCGTTGTTATTTACAATTGTGCTGATGTTTAGTCTGAAAGGGGAGATGGTGATGCAATTGCCCGGAGATGTGCTCACCGTGGCCGTTCCGCTTACTTTGTACTTCGTACTTATGTTTTTCAGCAGTTTTTTCATTGTTCGAAATCAGAATGTTTCCTATGATCGTAATGTTGCTGTGGCCTTTACCGCTACCGGCAATAATTTTGAACTCGCTATTGCTGTAGCAATCGCTGTGTTTGGGTTGGAGTCGCCGCAGGCTTTTGCCGGTGTGATTGGTCCGTTGGTGGAAGTGCCGGTGTTGATCTTACTCGTTAAAGCAGCACAGCTGCTCAAAAACAAATATTATACCCGATGAATA
>JBIIHN010000390.1:0-2671 GCA_044235745.1 Bacteroidia bacterium | reverse complement strand
GGCTGCAGGTTGCAAGCTACAGGTCGTAGGTATTAATGGGAATGGCTGGTCGCGACCAGCCCCTCCCATTTGAGAAACGAAACCTGCAGCCATATCCCGCTGGAACAGCGGGAATATATTGTAGGTCTTAATGGGAATGGCTGGTCGCGACCAGCCCCTCCCATTTGAGAAACGAAACCTGCAGCCCGAAGCCCGAATGCTAATTTTTTCCAATCATCCTGCTTTCGTATCAAAAGCATCCCGGAGCCCGTTGCCCAGCAAGGTAAAGGATAATACCATGAGCGCGATGGCCAGTCCGGGAAAGATTGCCAGCCAGGCGGCATCCATCACGATATAGGCATAGTTCTCCTTGATCATCATCCCCCAACTGGGTGTTGGCGGCTGTGCACCCATCCCTAAAAAACTTAAACCGGCTTCCAGTAAGATGGCCGATGCAAAATTGGAAGCTGCCACTACAATGACCGGACCGATCACATTCGGGAGTATATGCCGCATGATGATCCGCACATCCCGGTAACCCAGCGCTCGTCCGGCTTCTACAAACTGCAACTCCCGCAACGAAAAAAACTGTCCGCGGACCAGCCGCGCTACTTCCACCCACATCGTTAAACCGACGGCGATAAATACCTGTACAAAACCTTTTCCCAGTGCCATGGTGATAGCCACCACCAATAAGAGCGTCGGGATAGACCAGATCACGTTGATGATCCACTGTATCACCCTGTCAACATTCCCTCTGAAATATCCGGCCATGGCACCTAGTGTGATACCGATCACCAGTGAAATCAGCACAGCGATGAGTCCGACGGATAAGGAAACACGCGTTGCGACGACCAGCCGGCTTAACAGATCGCGACCGAAGCGATCAGTCCCCAACCAATACGTGCGGGCCGAAATACACTCCTCCGCGGTAACCGGATGCCCATACTTCTCCCCCAGTGTTTTCAGGCTGATCTTCTTCGTTCCTTCCGGATCACCGGGCAGACTTCCAAAGACAGTATAAGAAAGCTCATCACCGGATACGGAATATGCTGCCAATGGTATTTCTTCATCGTTCACCACCCTACCTGAAAGCCAGGTCAACCATCCCTGTTCATCAGTCCTGCGGGCCGTTGGAATTTTCAGAAAACTCACAGATGAACCGGGAGGCAGCAAACTGACCTCCAGATGCATCATATTGCTGTTTTGGGAGCGATCCGGAACGATCAGATAACAGAATACGGCTGAAAATACCGCCAGTAAAATCACCCGAAAACCAAACATCGCGCTCTTATGGCTCTTCAGCTTTTTCCATGCAAGCTTACCGGGCGAAAGCGTTTCAAACTCAGTTGCCGTTTTCATTCAGCCTGTAAAAATAAAATCTTCCTGTAATGATGACCGATGCAAACCAGATTAGTTTTTGCAATTACAACTGGGGTCAAAATAGATTTCCGCATCGGGTAACAACATACGGATCTGCTGCTGTTCTGCTTCGGAAAACAAAATCCCGCGCAACTCCAGCACCTGCAGGCTATGAAGGTATTTAATCTCCTCCGGCAATGCCTGTACCTCATTATCCCACATCTCCAGCACCCGAAGTTTACCCAACCGGCCGATGGTTCGGGGAAGCGTCTCGATCAGATTCCGGTTAAGTCCGAGGAAGGTTAACTCTCGGCAGGAACCGATGCTGTCGGGGATCGCGGTTAGTTTATTATAACCCAGGTCGAGTACCTGCAAATGTTTTAACTCACCGATCCACTCCGGAATCTCGCGCAGGTTATTTCTGGACAGCTTCAGCACCTGCAGATTTTTCAACTGACGAATCTGTTCCGGCACTTCTTTCCGCTTTTGTTTGCTCAGATCCAGTCTGAAAACGGAATCTGGTTTCGCAAGCGCATCACCAAGATTACGGAACACCCGTTGCTTGGACAACGCAGCTGAATCGAGCATACCGGCCAACAACTCTTCACCTCCTTCATCCTGCGCAACTGCAGCAGAGGGGAAGAGATGAATAACACAGAAAAGAAGAAGGAGAAGACGATACATCTGCGGACTAAGATACACAAGGCAACCCTCAATAAACGCTGAAGAAAAAAAATTATTGAAGGGTCAGTTGTAAATATCTTATTTGTTTAACAGCACCAGGCACTGCGCTACATCTTTATGCATCTGATCGACCAGCTCCTCCGCAGAAGAAAATTTCAGCTCGGGTCGCAGGTAATGACAAAACTGTAGCGTGAGGGTCTCTCCATAAATCTGTTCATCAAACCCCATGATATGCACCTCAATGGAACGCTGACCATTATCAAACGTAGGACGATGACCGATGCTCAAAGCACCATTCAGCCATTCACCCTTTACCAGCACCTTCACGGCATAAATGCCATTTGCCGGCACCAGTTTATCCGGATCGTTCGGATGGAGATTAGCGGTAGGAAAACCCAGGGTACGTCCGATTTTATTCCCTTCCATTACTCTGCCCGTTAACGAATAGCGATAACCGAGCAGCTGAGCCGCCGACTCCACATCTCCCAATTTCAGGGCTTTTCTGATCCGCGTAGAGCTCACGGCGATCGCATCAATATCCTGTTCGGGAATCTCCTCCACTTCAAAACCCAATCCGGGTGCAAGATCACGCAACGTAGCCATGCTGCCTTTCCGCTGATGTCCGAACTGATGATCATAACCGATC
>JBIIHN010000389.1:0-2672 GCA_044235745.1 Bacteroidia bacterium | reverse complement strand
TCCAAAATTCACCGCTCTTGTTTTCGATCTCAGAGGTAACGGAGGTGGTTTGCTCGAGGAGTCAGTGCAGATTCTTAATCTCTTTATGAAGAAGGGGGATCTGCTTGTTACACAGCAAGGAAAAACCGAAGGGTCCAATAATGTATATACTGCAAAAGTTGACCCGATCGCACCGGATATCCGTGTGGCGGTACTGATTGATAAAAACTCTGCTTCAGCATCAGAAATTACCGCCGGGAATTTTCAGGATCTCGACCGGGGAGTGGTGATCGGACAACGCAGCTACGGAAAGGGATTGGTGCAGCAAACACGGCCGCTCACTTTTAATGCGCAGATGAAGCTTACCGTGGCGAAGTACTTTACCGCCAGTGGGCGTTGCGTGCAGACAAAGGTTTATCACCATGGCGGTGATCAGGGTGAAGCAGTAACCGAAGTTCCGGATTCACTCATGAAGCCTTTCAAAACCAAAAACGGCAGAACTGTTTTTGATGGTTCTGCGGTATTCCCTGACCGTTATATCGCACCCTCTGATACCAGCAATATCTCCAGAAGCCTCAGCCGGAATCTGCACATCTTCAACTATGCTACTGTTTATCGGGAACAGCATGAAAGCATCGCCCCGGTCGCTGCGTTCAGCCTCTCAGATCAGGATTTCAACGGATTCGTAAATTATCTCTCAGATAAAAACTATACCTACAGCACGCAGACCGAACGCGCATTCGCTTCGCTCAAAGAGACTGCTATCCGTGAGAAGTACTATTCCACTATCAGCAGGGAGTTGGATGCATTGGGCAAAGAGCTGGTACACGATAAAAAAGAAGATCTGCTTTTGTTTAAGCCGGAATTAAAGACGCTGCTTGAAAAAGAACTTGTACAACGTTATTATTACCAGAAAGGAAAGTATCAGTATATGTTTTTACACGATCCGGTCATCAAGGATGCGCTGATGGTGCTTGGTAATATCCCCTTGTATAATTCTATTCTCAAAGGCGACGGTGAATATAAAGTCATCGGAAAACCGAAAGGTTGATTTGAGCTACCCGCACGCAGAAGTTATATAGCTCAAAAGCATTGTGCGATTTATACGGTAATGGCAGGTCGCGACCTGCCATTACCGTATAATCATAATGACCGGTCGCGATTCCGGACACCAATCCGCATATAATGGGAGAGGCCGGTCGCGATTCCGGACACCAATCCGCATATAATGGGAGAGGCCGGTCGCGACCGGGCTCTCCCATCAATACCGAAGAATTCTTTAGCTCTTAATGTCTGTTATTGGACCCCTTTGAACTGATCAAGAAAACGTACATCGTTTTCGGAGAAGATGCGCAGATCGCGGATGGTGTATTTTAACATCGTAATCCGTTCGATTCCCATCCCAAAGGCAAATCCCGTGTATTTATCAGGATCTATCTTTCCGTTTTCCAGCACAGCCGGATCAATCATCCCGCAACCCAATATCTCTACCCAACCGGTATGTTTGCAAACATTACATCCGTTGCCTTTACAGATAGTGCAGCTGATGTCCATCTCAGCACTGGGCTCGGTAAAGGGGAAATAGGAGGGGCGTAAGCGAATACGCGTGTCTTCGCCGAACATTTCCTGTGCAAAATATAACAGTGTTTGTTTTAAGTCGGCAAACGATACACCCTTGTCAATATAAAAACCTTCCACCTGATGAAAGAAACAGTGTGCACGTGCTGAGATGGCCTCATTACGGTACACTCTTCCGGGGCAGATGGTTCGTATGGGAGGAGCTTCATTTCCCATCACCCGAACCTGTATGGATGAGGTATGTGTGCGTAGGGCCAACGACCCCTGATAGAGCTCCTGATCTGCGTTCAGGTCAATAAAGAAGGTGTCCTGCATATCACGCGCAGGATGTTCCGGCGGGAAGTTGAGCGCAGAGAAATTATGCCAGTCGTCTTCAATTTCCGGTCCGTCACTTACGTTAAAGCCAATCCGCTCGAAGATGGCGATGATCTGTCGTCTGACTATGCTCAACGGATGATGACTGCCTATGGAAAGTGGTGCTGCCGGAAGGGTGAGGTCGATTCCTGGTGTGGCCTCTGATTCCTGCTGTTCAAAATGCTCTCTGAAACGTGTGAGCGTTTCTTCGGCTGCCAGCTTCAGTTCGTTCACCCGTTGGCCGAACGCTTTGCGCTCGTCGGGTGCCACTTCTTTCATTTTTGCAAACAGATCCGTGAGCACCCCTTTTTTTCCAAGAAAGCGCAAACGATACTGTTCCAGATCCTCTTTGGATCCGGGTGTAAAGTTTCGGGCTTCGTGAATGAGTTGCTGAATTTGGTCACTCATAACAATCTTTTCTGAAGGGGCTTATTCTGTTATTAAGCGAACCTTCATACGAACATCCGATTTCGGACGGTCGCCGGGTAAGGTTTCTACAGCAGCAATCTTGTCGATGACCTCCATGCCTTCTACGATTTCTCCAAAAACGGTGTAACCCCCATCCAGCCAAGGCGTTCCTCCCATTGTAGTATAGGCCAGCTTTTGTGCTTCCGACATTTTCTTGCCTAATCGCTGTTCAGCCATGGCGATATCCTGCTCGCTGAGTTTTTTTCCCTGAACGATGTAAAACTGACATCCGCTGGAAGCCTTTTGCGGATTTCCATCCCTTGCTGCCGCCAGCACGCCTTTCTTATGGTACA
>JBIIHN010000387.1:0-2690 GCA_044235745.1 Bacteroidia bacterium | reverse complement strand
ATGGTGTTGAGGTCCAGGTATAACTTAATCCGGTTGGATAAAGTATTCTGAGGGTCCATGATGTGATGGTTCCAAGGTCACCCCCAGCGTCATCTAAGGCCAGAAGTGTCCATGTGCCATTTGGGTTTCCTGTTAAGGAGGATAAAGCCTGCTCCGGTTGATACTGACCTGTAAGTGTTGCATTACCGGTTACGCTCGAAACAGCTGTTGCGGCATCATCTCGGAAACTGACATTGTTGAAGTTATCTCCATTACCACCCTGATTGGTGCATAGAGCAATTGATTGTCCGGTCACGGTTGTATAGGCGTCGGTACCGTTCGCTGTATTCTGAATAGATCCACCCGGACGGATCAGGTATAATTCAACATCACTATTCCACGTATGAGTAATGTTCAGCCCTGTTATTCGTACCGTGACTCCTGGCCCCAGATTGGGTAATCCATTTACCTGAACTGTGGAAGTTACTCCGGTAGTGTTGTTGTCAGTTATGGCTGTAGTAGTATTATTGTCAATTATGCGGGTAATAGTATTGCTACCTGTAGCGTTGAGATCGAATGCCGTACCGCTGCAGGCCTGAGCAATGCTTGAACTTGCACTTATAGTGGGCGTAGTTCCGAATATCACCGGAATGGAATTCGATATTGAAGAGCATCCCGAAGAAGATACTACACAGGTATAGTTGCCACTGGAAGTTGCATTGAATACAGATGCAACTGCTCCTGTTACGTTTGTTCCATTTAACTGCCATTGATATGAAGGTGATGATGCCGCAGTTGAGGCGTTTAATGCTACAGTTGTAGCTGGCGGACAGATAGTAGTTGGCCCGCCGGAAGAAATCGTAATGGACGGCGGTGTATTAATAGTAATATTAACAACGTTTGAATTGTTTGTATTCCCGCTGGACGAACAGGTTGTTTGTACGCGGTAGCTTGTTGAACTTGTTAGTGTCCCGGTTGAAAAGGAGGTGGTTGTTCCTGCACTTCCTACATTTGACCATGGCCCGGTGGAAGAAGGGCCGGACTGTAATTGGTAGGAAATTCCTGTTCCGCTTGTGCCGGGTGTAAAGGTGAGTGTGGTAGACCCTGAAGTGCAAAACGCAGTAGAACCTGCAGCAAGCGAACCCGCGGCAGGTGTTCCGGAACATGCAGTGTTTAACGGCTGAGTTAGTGTAATGTCATCTATCACTACCCAGCAATCAGGGGTGGTTCCTATAATTGCGGCTTGAATACGTACAAAAATGGCACTCCCTGCGGTAGGTGTGAAAGTTTGGGCAGGCGCATTAATGCAAGTACTGGTACTTGTATTATTAAAGGTGCCAACTGTTGTCCAGGGGCCACCGGATGCACTCGCTCTTTGAATCGTGAAGGTTACCGAGTTGGACGGCGTGGCAGTTCCTGCAGTCGACGAACCCGTGTATTGTTGTACCTTATACTTAAAACCAAAAGTGGCGAGCGCTCCCGTGGAAGATCCGATGCTGGTGGTTCTGGTCAGCGTTGTTGTAGCTCCACCATTATAAATATTTGATTTTGCTGAACGCGTGGCACAGGTTGTGTAGCCATTCCCTGATGCAGCTGTAATAGCCGGTTGAAAGCCGCCGGTTATATTCCAACCACTGCAAGGGAGGTTGCAATTTCCTGTTCCACTGAATGTTTCTGAGTAATTGATCTGACCAAAAGCCGGCGACAGCATCATCAGAAATGGGAGTAATAGCAAACCTAACGTTCGTGAGCCAGTCTTTTGCAAAAACTCAAATAGGGTAGATTCTTTTCTCATCGGAATATTATTTTTAAGCAATATCCCGCGGGTTTTTTATGAATTTTCGAATCTTATGGCAAGTTGTTTAAAATCTTTGGCGAAATATTTGAAAAAAAGGGTCAGTGTTTTATTGAAAAAGTCAATAATTACAGCAAGTTGCCTATCCTCTTATTTTTTGCAAGCTTGCAAATCATACTCAGTCCACACATCTGGCATTTGGGATTACGTGCAAGGCAGGTATATCGCCCATGTAAAATCAGCCAATGATGAGCGATTGCTACTTCGTGCTCCGGAATATACTTTATTAATTGCTTTTCAGCAGCTAATGGAGTTGTCGCTTTCGTGGTTAGCCCCAATCTGGCAGATACCCTGAAAACATGTGTATCGACCGCCATTGCCGGCAGGTTAAAAACTACGGAGGCGATGACGTTGGCAGTTTTTCTTCCTACACCCGGCAGGGTTACCAGTTCTTCAATAGTGGATGGTACTTCTCCGTTAAAATCGTTTGCGAGTTTTTGGGCCATTCCGGCAAGGTGCCTGGCTTTGTTGTTAGGGTAACTAATGCTTTTTATCAGCTGAAAAATTTCATCAGGACTTGCCGCTGCCATCTGTTCTACTGTGGGGTATTTTTCAAACAGGGCAGGGGTTACCATATTTACGCGTTTGTCGGTACACTGTGCTGATAAAATAACTGCAACCAACAGCTCATATGGATTGGTGTATTGAAGTTCTGTTTCCGGATCGGGAATATTCTTCCTGAAATAATCCAGTACAATTCGATATCGTTCCTGCTTTGTCATAATAAGAAATGCCGCACGTAAAAGTATTACATGCGGCATTTACCCGGTTCGTTTACTATACGCTTTGTAAGGGAGCGGTCATCCGGCTATAAGCCAGAATGGAATTAACGCTCTCTTTAGATGGCCCCTGCAAG
>JBIIHN010000388.1:0-2690 GCA_044235745.1 Bacteroidia bacterium | reverse complement strand
ACGTCAGCAAATACCCTGCCGTTACTTGTTGTTATATAAATTCATAGTGTTTTGTATTCCCACGGAGGCGAAACTCTTCACCATGTCTTCAGCTAATTTTATCTTATCCGGAAGCACTGCAGCTTCTTCGGGCGACCAATGCCCCAACACGAAATCGGACTGACGACCTTTGGGGAAGTTACTGCCGATTCCAAACCTCAACCTCGCAAACTTCTCATTTCCAAGGCATTCAATTATACTAGTCAATCCATTATGGCCGGCCGCACCACCCGAAGGTCGCATTCTGAGCGTTCCGAAAGGCAGAGCAAGGTCATCCGTTACAATTAACAGGTTTTCCTGGGGAATTTTGAGCGCAGTTAGCCAATATCTTACAGCCTCTCCACTTAAATTCATAAAAGTGGTCGGTTTAATAAGTACCAATGACCGTCCTTTGTGTCGGGCCTCAGCCACCCAGGCTTTTTTATCATTGGAAAAAGTAGTCTCCAGCGATCTGGCTACGCAATCCACTACATCGAAGCCGATATTATGTCGCGTATGGACATAATCGGGACCAATGTTTCCTAATCCGGCGATAAGGTATTTCACAGATGTACCTGTATTAAACGCCGAAAGGAACCATGATGAGGTTCCTTAGGGCGGTATTATTTAGTACCTGAAGACTAATTATTTCTTATCAGCATCAGCAGCTACCACGTTACGGGTAGTCTGAACGCCAACGATAACATTAGATGGAGAATCCAGGAATGTCACTCCGTTAACATTCAAATCACGAACGCGAATATGACTACCGATCTTCAAAGGACTGATATCAATTGTAACAGCATCGGGCAAATTAGCCGGCAGAGCTTTCACCTTCAATTTACGAACCTTGGTAACCAGTTTACCACCCTGCTTTACGCCTTCGGAAGCTCCGGTCAGGCGGACAGGAATCTGAATGTTAACTGGCTTATCATTCGATACTTCGAGGAAATCAACGTGTTGAATCACGTCCGTAACCGGATGAAACTGAATATCCTGAAGGATACACTGATATTCTGCACCGTCGACGTTTAATTTCACCATGTGAACATCGGGTGTATACACCAACCCCTTTAAATCGGCCAGGGTAACTGAGAAGTGAACAGGTTCCTTTCCACCGTAAAGCACGCAGGGAGACTGCTCATCATTACGGATAGCTTTCACAGATTGCTTTGTGAGAGACGTTCTTTTTGAACCTTTAATTTCAATCGTTTTCATTGCTGAGAATTGTATTAATCTTTTACAAAGAGTGAGCTTATGGACTCATACGCGTACACTCTCTGAATGGCTTTCGCGAAGAGGGCAGCTGTAGACAGCTGATGTATTTTGGTACTTTGCTTACGCAGGGGAATGGTATCACACACCACCACTTCCGTCAATTGTGAATCGGCAATCCGCTCATAGGCTTGTCCGCTGAGAACGGGATGCGTACAGAAGGCGCGAACGCTGGCGGCACCACGATCCATCAGCAGCGACGCTGCTTTTGTCAGTGTACCGGCGGTATCTACGATATCATCTACCAGGATACAATCACGACCGGAAACATCACCAATGACGGTCATGCTTTCAATTTCATTGGCACGTTTACGGTGCTTATCGATGATCGCCATATCGGCGCTGAAATAGGAAGCATAGGTACGTGCACGGTGTACACCACCCATATCCGGAGCACAGATCATCATATTCGGAAGATTCAGGCTCTTGATATAGGGAACGAAGATGGCCGAAGCATCCATGTGGTCAACAGGCACATCAAAGAAGCCCTGAATCTGGGGAGCATGCAGATCCATAGTCATCACACGGGTCACACCGGCAGCACTCAGGAGGTTCGCCACCATTTTAGAGGCGATCGCCACCCTCGGCTTATCCTTACGGTCACTGCGGGCATATCCAAAATATGGAATGACCGCGGTAATATAATGTGCTGAAGCGCGCTTGGCAGCATCGATCAGCATCAGTAATTCAAACAAGTTATCGGTAGGAGAAAAAGTACTCTGAATAATAAACACATCACAGCCGCGAACACTCTCATCGAATGAGGGAGAGAACTCACCATCGCTGAACCGTGCCACTTTCACGTCTCCAAGCGGAGCACCGTAGCAATCAGCGATTTGCTCAGCCAGATACCGGGAAGCGGTACCGGAGAATATTTTGACCTGACGTGCCATAGAGTAGTTTTCCTTTATCTAAAAGGGCTGCAAAGAAACTAAAAATTACCCGTTTATCAAAATGAATAAACAAATCATTGTTGAAAATCGCAAAAATCCCGGGTCTTTGGCTTATTTAATTGCAAATCAACAGATTGAAGGTCACAGTTAATGGCTGGAAGAGCGGCCTGAGGCACACCATTCGTTACACCTACAGAACCTGAGTATTTTCAGTCGGACCACGATTTTTCTGATAAATCCATTTCGCACCAATATTAGTTTTCCACTATCTTCGCAGTCCCCGAAATTAACGGGGTAAGCCCGGATGGCGGTCCCGTCACATCAAACCAGTTTGATGCGACGGGATGGTAGACGCGGCATTATGGTTCTTTAAAATATTTGCCCGGGTGGCGGTCCCGCTATCAAACCTAGTTTGTATAGCGGGATGGTAGACGCGGCATCATGGTTCTTTAAAATATTTGCCCGGATGGCGGTCCCGCTGTTAAACAAAGTTTAATCAGCGGG
>JBIIHN010000386.1:0-2692 GCA_044235745.1 Bacteroidia bacterium | reverse complement strand
TCGCAAATGGTAATGCAAGTACCTGTTGAAGATCTGTTGACTAACAGCGAGCAGTGAATGTGCAAGTATAATCCAACGTGTATCCCGCGTGACACTCTATTCTAAAAGTGCTTGATCTTACTTCCGAATATTGGCCAGGTTTATATCTGCAGGATCTTTTGAGTTTACGTGCTAAAAGGGTTCACTATTAAAGAAATTGGTCTATTGATCTTTTGATCTCCTCTAACCTTAGTTATATTTCTAACCGGATTTTGGGAAAAAGATTGCCTAACAGTGAATCTCTTTAGAACTTAGCCAGCACAATTAATGGTTATGAAGAAGATTCTGTTCTTGATAGTGTTGGCGTTTCAGTTAAAAACAGGCCACGCCCAATCTCGGGGCTCCTTTCAGGGAGTGTATTATGTTGAACAACCTGCTGTTTTATTGGTACTGGAAAACCGTGATGTTGACTATACCGGTTATCTTTCCGATGGACAACAGGTTATTTCATTGAAGGGAAAAGCGAATGGTGAAAATGTATTGGAGCTGGAAACGGTTATGAACGGTGTAACGACGAAGAGTTTTGCATCACTGGATGCTGCCGGCAATCTGCTGATGGCTGATGAGCAACTCAATATGCTATATTTTACACGATCAGAGGAGTCTGTAAAGAAAGTCATGCAAGGGTTTGAGCAGGTTTTAAAAGAGGCTCCGCCTCAGGAAAAGTCAACTCTTTCGAAAGAAAGTACTACCGGTGGTGGAGTTGATGTACGATATGCTGATAAAAAGTTCTTACACCTGTATACCGGGAACGGATATTCGGAAAAATGGGCGTATTATCTGTTTGGTAACGGGACTTTCTATTACCGTAGCAACAGCTCATACCTGAGTGGAAATGCCTTTTCGGATTTCAGCGCTGCCACCGCCTCAAGTGAGGGTGGAACATGGTCGATCAGTGCAGAAAATGGTGCTGAATATCTGATTTTGTCCTGGAACAGTGGTGAAAGCGGTAAAATGCAGATCTCCAAAACCAAGGAAGGATACTATCTCAATAATACGAAGTATTTCCTGGTGGGATTAAATGAATATGAGTAGCGTACTGCGATCAGCTGATTTCTATTTCCCACGTTTTTTTCTTCTCACAGAAGGATGAAATCCTCAATTCTGATAATTCTATTGTGTATCGCACAAAAGTCCTGGTGGAAAAGATGGAATTAGCAGTGGGGATATTTTTCAATGAAAAGGATAATACACCACCATGGTTTTTCTCAAACGTCACTATATCCGTAGATATGCTGCGGGTCCTGATCAATCAAAACGGGATAAAAATGAAGGGCCCCACCTCTGGGACCCTTCTAACCTAACCTAACCAATCAACAACCCTATTGATTGAAAACTGTATGAAGAACGACGTCGAATGAACGACAGGTCAAAGATGAGGGGACTGCCATGAACCGAATGTGAATAACGGATGATTGTCAGATGAATGACAAAAATATGACCATAATAAACCATCCGATAAATACAATATTTCAGAAAATATAACGTAACCGCGATCTTCAACTACAATAGGAAGGAAATATAACCATAGTTATAATGTTCATTCGTGAAAATACACTTGATTTGCATTATGGAAATGATCCGGGTAGCCATTGTGGAGGACGTACATGAAATCCGGGAGGGGTTCAGAGATGTATTGAATACTACGGATGGATTTATCTGTACAGCCGAATATGCGAATGGAGAAGATGCTGCAGCGCAGATTGTCCCGGGTAGTGCCGATATTATCGTAATGGATATTAACCTTCCGGGCATGACAGGGATTGAATGCATCCGTCGGTTGCGTCAAAAAGGATTTACAGGGCAATTTATGATGTTCACCGTATATGACGACGATGAAAGTGTATTTGAAGCCCTGCAGGCCGGAGCGATGGGATATATTTTAAAGAAATCAAGCCCGACGCAATTTTTAGCATCTATCCTTGAGATTATGGAAGGAGGGTCTCCGATGAGTGCACAGATTGCACGGAAACTGGTAAATGTTTTTAACCGGCAGACGAAAGCGGTGTCTGATACCGATATTCTTTCAAAAAGGGAGCGGGAAATTCTGGAATTGATTTCAAAGGGATTTTTATACAAAGAGGTAGCGGAAAAACTTTTTATTACGACTGGTACGGTTAAGCAGCATATTCATAAAATCTATGAGAAGCTGCAGGTTCAGAATAAGACAGAGGCAATCAACAAGTATTTTAACAGGTGATGCTGTTCACTCAAGTAAGTTTGCCTTACTTCTGATTCGTGTATCTGCTATCTTTTTAAAATCCCCCAAAAGGGTGATGCAGGGTTATAACCAAGGTTATATTGATTGAGGTGAACTGCCAGGGTAGTTTTGTCATGTACTTTAAAAACATCAGCAAAATGAAAAAGGTAGCAGGACTTGCAGTAGTGATAATGATTCTGGTCTCAGCAAGCGCACAAGCAACAATCAGTTTCGTAAAACTTCAGGCCGGATCTGTTAACGCCTCGCAGAATCTGAGCCTGAACCATGCCGTTTCCAATAAGAGAGTTCAAGGGTTCAGGATGCCATTCGTTACGGGCGTGAGTCATGTTGTGGATTTAACAGGAGCATTTCTTGATGTATGCGACCGTGTGGAAATTTGTAATTCTTCAGGAACGGTACGACGTACATTACGCGGTACTAGTTTAAACAAGT
>JBIIHN010000037.1:0-9073 GCA_044235745.1 Bacteroidia bacterium | reverse complement strand
GCTAAAACAAAGACCAAAAGCTGCATTCTCCAGTGCTGCGATACACTGCTCCAATGCATTACGGGTAGGATTTTTACCTCTGGCATAGGCATATCCTTTGTGTTTTCCCGGCCATTCCTGGACATAAGTGCTGGTCTGGTAAATCGGAGTCATTATCGCACCTGTTGTTGGATCAGGTTCTTGTCCGGCGTGTATGGCTCTCGTTCCAAAGCCTGCTTTTTCGTTCATGAGATTAAATTTAACAGTGCAAAAATAAGCATTTCGGTCATGACCGGTAGACAATAAAAAACCGAAGGAGCCAATAAAGCACCCCTTCGATGATCTATCGTTGCGGAGAACCTTTAGTATTTAAAGTTGTAGCCGGTTGTATTATTTAACAATACGGGTTACTCACTCGACGCTGCAGTCGGGTTTCGGTGGTTAACAACAATGTAATAGCTGTTACCATTTGCCACGGACGGGAAAATAGCCTGACAGGAACCGTTGCTTTACAATAAGCCTTGTTGAGAGAAAGAAATCGCTTAAGGAGAAGTGATGTTCCTGAATTGTGTTGTTATCACGTACCGCATGTACTGTATAATTAATTGAAGGTTTTGTTTTAATATGAAGAGGAATTAACCACTTCCCCTTCCGGAATCAGATCACTTTCTTTTGCTTTCATACCGTTATCAATCGTTACAAGCATACACCCTCCTTGTGCATATATTATAATGCGGGCAGCAGTCAGAAATAAAATAAAAAGTTGTAACAGGCATAGATACTTTGTTCTCACATGAATATATTTTCATGAATTATCATGAAGAAAAGCACATGGTTTTCTCTGATTACAAAACCTCCAATAAGGATGAAATCAAACGAGGCTGCCTCTATAGGAGACAGCCTCGTGAATTAGGTATTCTGGTTATTACGGGTGAACTGACGCTGCGAAGTTGATAACATTATTATCCAACACAATTACGTCGAAGATATCTACTACACCATCGCCTGTCAGATCCGTCGGTACATAGCCGAAGGCGAAGTTGATCACATCGTTATCCATCGGAATTACATCGAAGATATCCACAACCTCATCCTGCGGTGCTACATCTCCACTGTAGAACGCCCATACGCCCGGTGCTACCTCTTTCTGGTTGCCGCCAAACGCCTGTGTCGCTGCTGTGGTGAAGTCATAGTTCGTGGTTGAGCTGAATGTCACCAGATCTGACCAGGTCTGTACCGCATTGCGGTGGAATACCGCGATGTAGCCGGTTGCGCCGTTCACTGATCCGGGGAACGAGAAGCTCGCCTGTCCATTCGTGCCCAGTACCGCTGTGCCGCTGGCCAACACCGTGGTGGTGCTGATCTGATCGCGAAGCTCTACCAGAATCGTATCACACTCGGTGGAACTTAATCCTACTCCGGAGTTCAACAGCGCCGGTACAAGTCCGCCCGCACCATCGTACATACCTTCAAACAGCATGGTCAGATTCAGCGTCAGATTGGTTGCAATGGTGAATACACCGGTGGAGATCACCGTATCACAGGCATCATTGATGATTGTAATGTTTCCTGTGGTGGCTCCGGCCGGTACGGTTGTACTGATCTGTCCGTCATTATCAATTGTAAACACCGCCGCCGTTCCATTAAATAACACCTGATCTGCGCCTGTGAATCCTGTTCCTGTGATAACAACAGCAGTACCGGTATTACCTGAAACCGGACTGAATCCGGTGATGGTGAGATCGTTCGGCTGTTGAATATTTAGACTAAGTGTTGCGGTGCAGCCGGCAGGATTGGTTGCAGTTACAGTATAGTTACCTGCAACAAGTCCGGTTATATCCTGACTAGTAGCACCATTCGACCAACTATACGTATTAGCCGTCACTACCGTGATCGCACTTGTGCCATCCGTAAACGTGGGATTTATCGCCCAGGTTCTTGTTACATACGTTCCGTTAGAAATATTGAAGGATCCGGTAGCTCTGAATGAACTTCCCGACACGCTATTTGATCCGATTAGTGATCCGGTGTTGAAGAATCCTCCACTATACAGGTCATTTACCGGAAGCGTATAACCTGCTGTTCCGCCAGCTACCACTGTAGTGCCATATCCGGATCCGAAGAAGAAAGCATCAACGGGGACACTGGATGAATCAATGGCGGCAGCAGGAAGTGCAAATACACCAATGCCATCTGCGTTAGGTCCTCCATTACCCAGTGATCCGCCTACGCTTCCGAATACATCACCGGCTGTGGTGCTGTTATTAATGGTGCGCAATTTTAATCCGGTCGGCGCCATGGATGATCCTCCTACATAAAACACATCTCCGGGGTTTACCACTCCAGTACTAATCTGGAAGGCGTAGGATACGTTCCCACCGATCCGCCAACCCTTGGTCGTCGCCGTACCGTTATTGGTAAACACTACGGTATACGGTGTTGCTGAAAAATTAATGCTCTTGGTAGCTATCAGTTCTACCCATTCAAACGGCGCGTCTGTTCCCGCCGGGTCACTTAAAAATTCTGAAATAAGCAATCCGGGATTAGCTGGTGGAACAATCGGATCGTTGGATGCTGCAATATCAATGGCTCCACTATTACCACCAAAGCAAATTACATCTGATGATGAAACAAGACTCAGCGTAAACGGTGAGGGATCGTTAATCGTTACTGAATTTCCGGCCGTACAGCCATTGTCATCAGTAACCGTTAACGTATAAACTCCTGCTGTAATATTGGTCAGATCTGCCGTCACCGCTCCATTATTCCATAGGTAAGTGAAGGCCGCGGTGCCACCACTCACAGAAGATGTAATGCTTCCATTGTTACTTCCCGCACATAGCGGATCAGTACCGTTGAGTGAAACTGTTAACACAGCCGGTTCAAGTACATCATAGGTTGTGGTAGCAGCACAGTTGTTGTTATCAGTTACGGTAACAGTATATGTTCCTGCCAACAACCCATTAATATCCTCCGTTAAAGCTCCCGTACTCCAGAATATAATGTAGGGCGCTGTGCCTCCTGTTACAGTTAAATCAATTGCTCCATCACTCAAGCCGTTACAACTCACATTGGTGATGCCGGCAGGCAAGGCTACTGCGGCTGGTTCAGTAACGATAATACTTAGGGTATCCGGGCAATTATTTGCGTCACTTACTATAACTGTATATGTTCCGGCATTCAATCCGGTTATATCTTCCGTAATTGCGCTGTTACTCCAGCCATAGCTGTAAGGAGCAGTGCCGCCTGTTACGTTTAAATCGATTGCCCCATCATTTCCGCCATTGCAGGAAACAGAAGTAGGTGTTGCATTGAGTACCGGAGGAACACAAGCTGTCGGATTATAAAAGAATGTATCGATGGAAGTGGTGAAACAGGCAGGAGACGTTCTGATGGTAATAAAACCTGTGGATGCGCCGGCCGGTACGATTGCCTGAATGGCAAAGTCGCTTAATACGGTATAGGAAGAAACCGGAACACCATCTATTTCAACACCGCTTACTCCCGTAAATCCACTTCCATTTATAGTTACTAAAACTCCTGCACCACCGGTATTCGGTGTAAATCCGTTAATGATAATCTGTGCAGGGTCGTTAATGAAGTCAAGTCCGCCTGTGCCGCAACCATTGGCATCGGTAATATTAAAGAAATAGAAGTTGGCCGGCTGATTTGTAATATCTTCCGTTACATCTCCATTCGACCAGGAGAAGGTATATGGCAGCGTTCCTCCTGTAATCGTCAGATCGATGGCGCCATCACCCGCACCAAAACAACTGGTGTTGGTAACCTGTGTGGAGTAAACAAAATCATTTGGCTGATTAACCAGGAAGGTATCCGCAGCTGTACATCCGTTGGCATCCGTTACCAGCACTGAGTACTGGCCGGTTGGAATAGAGGATCGGTCTTCGTTTACATCCAGGTCATTCCATTGATAAGTCAAAGGCGCAACTCCTCCGGTTACAGTAAGGTCAATTCCACCGTCAGAAAATCCAAAGCACGTTGCATCAAATACAGTTCCGGATAAGGCTAGTGCGGCGGGTGCATTTATTGTGGCGGTTGCAGTAGCAGTACAACCGGTAGCACTTGTTGCAGTAACCGTATATGTTCCTGCTCCCAATCCTGTGAGATCTTCTGATGTTGCACCATTCGACCATAAAAATGAATTCCCAACAACAACCGTTACTCCTGAGCTACCATCAGTAAACGCTACATCAGTGGACCAGGTACGTATCGGACTATAAACCCCTGTAAGTTTATTATACACTCCGTTAGCTTTAACAAACAACGAGGTGGGATCCGGTGCAATGAATGAAGTTGACTGGAGTCGTCCGCCGTTGTAGCGGTCATTTACCGGGAGTGTATAGCCATCCGCGCCACCGTTCAACAATGCAGTTCCGATAGCTGTTCCATAAAACACTGCATCAACCGGCACTGTGTTGGAGTCAATCGCTGCAACCGGAAGGTTAAAGACAGCGATACCATCGGCATTCCCGGTTCCGTTACCTACAATCCCACCGGTAGAAGCATTCCCGATTCCACCATCTCCGGGCGTAGTGCTTACATCAATAACACGGATTTTTCTTCCGCTTACCGCCATATTACTTCCTCCAACATAAACCACTTCACCGGGGACAACTGTTCCGGAGCTAATCTGAAATGCATACGTTTGAAATAAGCCCTGTGTCCAACCTTTCGTAGTGGCGGTACCGTTATTGGCAGTAATAATTGTATAAGGCGTAACGCTGAAGTCGATGTTCTTCGTTGCAATCAATTCAATCCATTCCTTGCTTGAATCAGTATTGGCAGGATTTGCCAGAAATTCAGAAATAAGAAGTCCGGGGTTAGTCGTTGATGTGTCGTTGGAAGCAGTAAGATCTATAGCTCCGTTGTTTACGCCGGCACAGACAACATCTGAAGGGGTCAGGTTGATTGTGAAGACCGGAGGATCAACAATACTTGCAAACCCATTTTGAATGCAACCATTGGCATCTGTTACAGTAACGCTGTATAGTCCTGCTGCCAATCCTGTGATGTCTTCTGTAACAGCACCATTATCCCAGAGGTAGGAGTAACCCGGGGTGCCTCCGTTTATAGTCATATTAACAGCTCCGTTTGAAAATCCGACACATCCGGGATTTGTCACGCTGAACGAAAGAGAAATAGCTGATGGTTCACCAATGGTGATATCGAAAGTGTCGCGACAACTCACTGCATCAGTAACAATTACTGAATAGTTGCCGGCAGTGAGTCCTGATGGATCTTCAACCGTTGCACCATTGCTCCACAAAAAAGTATAGGGTCCGATACCGCCTGTAACTGTAATATCTATACTGCCATTGCTTCCGCCATTACACGATGGTGGTGTCGAAGAACCGGTTGTTACCGGAGGCACACAACCACAATCCTGAATGTAGGCCAATGTCGATGCGGTATCCGTACATCCCAGCGTTGATATAGCCGTGACGATAAATACACCTGAATCCGCCGGAACGGTGGTTGCGATAGCAGGATTTTGGAGCGACGAACTGAAGCCGTTAGGTCCGGTCCATGAATAGGTATTTCCTCCGGCAGCAGTGAAGGAGATCGGTAATCCGGCGCAGATGGGTCCGTTGTTAGATGCAGTCGCAATTACCCGGTCAATCGTTAAATCGGTTCCATTGTTGGTTCCTGTTGTTGAAGGAGTACTCGCAATTACACGAATCCGGTATCCGGTTCCGGATGGTGTTCCTGCCGGAATAGTGGCAGTAACAGTACCCGAGGTAGCAGTAGATGTCAACGTTCCGATATTCACCGGAGCCGCGAAACTTCCTGAGGCATTACTCAGTTGAGCCGTATAAACGTTGGCCCCTCCGGGCGTACCGCCAAAAACAAACGGAACGCTTACTGTTGTACCGGCATCTCCCGAAACACAAAAGGGAGAACCGGTGATAGGTCCGCAGGTGAGGGAAGCTGCAACCGAGGCCGATAGCTGAACGTTGTCGAGTCGATTGTTTCCTGATGATGTACTTGAGCCCGTTACTGTCATTTTTAAATACGCTAGTGGTGCTCCATCCAGTAAAGTGGTTGTATTTAACGTAACCAAACCAAACGAAGAAGGGATCGATGTGATGGTTTGAAGAGGTGTCCAATTAATGCCGTCGAAGCTGTATGACCATGCTTGTGAGGTGAATCCGGTGCTTGTCCTTTGAGATGCATAGGAAACCACAAGACCGGTCCTTCCTGTCATACTGAATGTAAAGACAATAGATTTACCGTTCCCTGTTGAAGCTGTGCCGCCAACCAATGCAAGAGATGCCGGAGAGGTAGTTACCGCTGTCAATCCATTTGTTGCATTGACACTCGCTCCGCCAAATGCGTTTAACTCACCCGCTGCAGTTGTCCAGGAGGATGACCCATTAGTTCCATTAAGGTAAAGGTTGCCCGTTCCAACATTCGCCGGATATGCCGTTTGGGTATTCGGTGTACCAAGAATTTGTAATCCTCCTGTTGTTGTAGTTTGAAAATCCCAGCCCGCAATCAGCGTTTGTGCATGGGCGATGGATGTAATTCCCATCCATAGCAGCACCATAGTCAGTAAACATTTCATCGGTCTCCAATTCCGTTTTGGTCGATTGCTCATTGGGATAACTTCTCCTGAAGCATTCACCTTTGCGTACGTTTGAATCATATTTGTTGGTTTTTTATAGCTCTTCTATTCCCATCATCCTCAAGGCTTGTTCACATCTTCCGAACAGCTCACATTTCCCCTAAAGAGAATGGTCTGCAATTTACTTTTTCATTCTTATCCGTGCAATACATTGATTCACTTAATCGGACTTATTAATCATTTTATAACACCTGCCCACTCAGATTTACAATTATCTGTATTTCTGCGTGTTACAGTGTCAGGGGCCATGCATCCGAACAATTTCTTCCTTTTGGTCGGTTTCCCGGCCGGTAAAACCATTTAAAAAAGTCGCCGTTTTATCGTCATAAAACACGGTTTTGGTCCAACTTTCAGGAAGTGTGTAAAAGTCAAGGCCATAACCGGATGCCGAGTAAGAAATTATTTTAATTTCGAACCCAAACCATAACCTTTGCTAAAACGGAACTGAGGTTATCCGTCCGGCATCAGATATAACATCAACATCTATGACTAACCCTGAACAGGAAAAAGACCAGGACTCCAAGAAAGTCATTGTGCTCATTGTTATCACTATTCTATTGGGAGTTAACGCCTTATTGCTTTGGCAGTTCTTCGATAAGAAAACACACCTTGAGCAGGTGAGCCGTGAATTGGATACCACGATGGCAGAAAAAGAATCGCTGTCGGCAGAACTCCAACGCGTGAAGACAGAATATGAGAAGTTAAATCAGGAGAATGCCAGTCTGCAAAACCAGCTCTCGGCGAAGGATGAGGAAATTCGCCTTAAAATCGCTCAAATTCAGAAACTGATTGCTTCCGGAGATGCGGTTCAGCTTAAAAAAGCCAAGGAAGAGCTCACTGCTTTAAAAGCGCTCAACCAGACTTATGTTTTACAAATGGATTCATTAAAAACTGCCAACAAGCAGTTGACCGATGAAAATGTCTCCTTAAACCAAAACCTGACTACCGTTACTACTAAAGTTAATTCACTGACACAGGAAAATAGTCTTCTTTCAAATAAAGTGGCTATCGCTTCTGTTCTGAAAACAGCCAACCTGCGTGCATTTGGTGTGCGTTATAAAGGAAGTGGCAAGGAGACAGAAACATCAAAAGCTAAAAATACAGATCGTATAAAAACCTGTTTTACCATTATGGAGAATCTCGTGGTGGATAAGGGACCAAAGGATATTTTCGTCAGGGTTCTTAGTCCGGATGGTGCGGTAATGTCTACTTCAAGTGAGACCTTCATTTTCAACGGACAGGCCACACTCTACACGACAAAAGAATCGATCATGTATGAAAACCGCGATACGGAACTTTGTGTGTATTGGGAGAAAGGTAACACTTATAATCCCGGCAAGTACACCATTGAGTTGTATTGTGAAAACAACCAGATCGGTGTTGCTACGCTTGAGCTGAAATAATACTTTACCACTTTAACAGCTTCACAACCGAATTCTTTTCTTTACTTCTGATGTGAAGGTAATAGATGCCCCGCACCAGCTCGTGGGTTGGGATCATAAAGTCAACTGTTCCTCCGGATATGTACTGCGCGTCCGTTAACCGGCCCAAAGCGTCCTTCAGGCTGATTTCTTCAATTTCAACATCCGGGTTTGCGGATCGGATGAAAATCATCTCCTGAAAAGGATTAGGAAAAACTTCCCAATCTCTCCGCTGAGGATCCTCCAGACCAACGCCGAACTGGATTATCTGTGTTGTTGTATTCGATATTTGTGCACCGGACACATCCGTAAATGCAAGAGCGGTATTATTTACGAAAGTTCCCTGTACTGAAGTGGGTGATGGTTGCAATGAAAAGACCACATCCACCCTGGCAGAGTCCGACGTCTGACTCGTATCCGGCAATCCAATGTTGTAGTACTTTAACGTGAGACTGTGATCTCTGATAACCAAATCCACCGGATGACTACTCTGTTCCATACGAATGGTTGACATTTCCAGAGAAGCGGGTAATTGATCCTGTAAGATCAGATGCTGAATTCGCCCAGGACCGGTATTGGTAAACGAAATACGATAATGTAAACGGTCTTGAATATGTATCAAACCGGGATTCCCCTCTCCCTCCGGAGTAACAGATTTAAAGAAAGAAGATTGAAAATTGCCCACCTTTGTCGTACATGCGTAAACGTTATTAGATAAATCAAAATCAGTTACACCGGGATTTGTAAAAAGAAAGGACTGATTGATCAGACTATCTGCAATGGATGACGAAGGTAATAATAACAGCAGGGAATAGACAGAATCCGTTACGGGATACAGCGTCTGATTGTACCAGGTGACTGTAGCATTTACTGCATCATGGATTCCTCCCGGTGGAAATGATGACAAAAACTGTAATTGAGGATCATACGCTACCTGGAACTGACCTTTACACGTATCTGTTCCAAAATTGGAAGCAATGAGATCCAGCCGGAAGTTACTTCCCGGAACAGGCCGGTCATGAGGCAA
>JBIIHN010000036.1:0-9087 GCA_044235745.1 Bacteroidia bacterium | reverse complement strand
GCGGACGGTTATATGACCGGACCGTGAAAGTCTGAATTAGAGAAGAAACTCTATTTTTGGAGTGAAACAATTCCACTCCATGAAGCTTCGTTCACTTATTGTCTTCTTATTCATTCCCCTCATTGGCGTAACCCAATCTTCTGATTCCGTTATGCTGAAAAAAATCTATGATAATATGCTCACTGAGAGCCGTTGTTATGGTTGGCTCGATTATCTGAGCAATAAAATAGGCGGACGATTAAGCGGTTCACCGGAAGCGGCCAGAGCGGTGGAGTATGTACAGATGGAATTGAAAAAACTGGGTGCGGATTCTGTTTATATTCAGGAAGTGATGGTTCCCCATTGGGTAAGAGGAGGCAAAGAAGAAGCCTGGATCGCCATCGATGGTAAAAAAAATCCGGTGACGATCTGTGCACTTGGAGGAAGTGTTGCCACCGGAGAAAAAGGTCTGTCTGCACAGGTGGTGGAAGTACATGACTGGGAAGAGATGGAAAAAAAGGGAAGCGCGGCGATTAACGGAAAAATCGTTTTTATGAATCATCCGATGAAACCTGAATTCGTCAACACATTTGAAGCTTATGGTGAAGCAGCAAAGTACCGATGGGGAACCGCCAGCAGGGCTGCGAAACTCGGTGCCGTAGGTGTTGTTGTTAGGTCAATGACATTGGCCATGGATGACTATCCACATACCGGTGCAATGGGATATGAGGACAGTATCCCTAAAATTCCGGCTTGTGCCATCAGTACGAAAGGAGCAGAATATCTTAGTAAATCATTGCGCTTGTCTCCCGGATTGGTATTCGGATTCAAACAACAGTGCATGATTTTACCCGACACACTTTCACACAATGTCATCGCTGAGATCAGAGGCACCGAATTCCCTGATGAAGTGATCGTGGTAGGTGGTCATCTGGATGCCTGGGACAATGGCGACGGATCACACGACGATGGTGCCGGTGTAGTGCAGTCGATGGAAGTGATCCGCGTTTTAAAAGCATTGCAGATCCGGCCGAAACGAACAATCCGTTGTGTAGCTTTTATGAACGAAGAGAACGGAGGTCGCGGCGGAAAGAAGTATGCTGAACAAGCTGCAAAAAGCGGCCAGAAGAACATTGCAGCCATTGAGAGCGACGCCGGCGGCTTTACCCCACGTGGCTTTACCTTTAAGGGAGATAGTGTCCTCAGGGCTTCCGTAATGCGTCATAAAGAGTTATTTTATCCCTATCTGCTGCGCGATTGGCGCCCGGGTTATGGAGGAGCGGATATTAACCATCTGGAAAACCAGGGAACGCTGTTAATCGGTTTTAGTCCCGACTCGCAACGTTATTTTGATGTGCATCATGCTGAAACGGACACCTTTGACAAAATCAACAAACGTGAGTTGGAATTGGGCGCTGCCAGCATGGCCGGTTTAGCCTGGATCATCAGTGAATACGGAGTAAAACGTTGATTTTGCACGGATGTCCGGGTGTTTGTTGAAGGTGAATTTTTTCAAAGGTACTGTTTCCTTTCCACATCCTGCAAGAAAATTCCGGGGGGCGCCGCAACAGGGGCTATGTGATAAATGAAAACCGCTTTTCTGTTTAAATCCCTGTTTTTTTCCCCAACGCTGTTTCGGACAATCAAACGGTGTCCCTATTAAATATATATCTCTTTTAAATAATATATATGTTAATATATAGCTGTTAGTTCTGTGTATTCTTTTCAGTCATTTCCATTGATTAATACACTTATCAGGTTTTATTCACAGATAAACCGATATTATACACTATTTAATTCACTGATAAACAAACACGAATCATGTTTATGCACATATGTTAATATCCTGTATTGTGAATTAATATCTGTTGATTAACCCGATGAATCGGTGAATTAAAAAGTGAATAAAGATTAACGAATTGTTATGTGTAAAATTTGGAAACCATCCTGCTTTATGTAAGCAGCACACTTTTCAGTAAACCAAATAAAATTACTGTATTAATATCAACAGGTTTTTACGATATTAACATAGCAATTAACAAGGTTGTGAGCAACCCTGTTTTTTTCAAGGCGTGTTTTATCATCTTCATCATCTTCTTTATGTTATTCATTGGAAACGAACCAAATAATAGGTTACTGTCCATTATACAATTCAGCCACTTCATTGAATATGTTACTTTTACAACATGTTGTTACTGACGCCTGATAAGTTCACCGATTATGAATTGATTGATTGTGGTGAATTTGAAAAACTTGAACGATTCGGAAAATACGTCACTATTCGTCCCGAACCACAGGCAGTTTGGTCTAGACGCTTGTCATTAAAAGACTGGGAAAACCGTGCACATGTTCGTTTTGTTCCAAAGAGCAGTTCTGCAGGTAACTGGAAAAAGCTGAAGGAGATGCCGGATCAATGGCGTGTCCGGTATGCCTTTAATGCTCAGCAGGAACTGGTTTTCCGTCTTGGACTTACTTCCTTCAAGCATGTTGGAATTTTTCCGGAGCAGGCTACAAACTGGGAATTCATTTATAATCAGATTCAACGTATTAAGCAAAACGTGGAACAACCACGGGTATTAAACCTTTTTGCATATACAGGAGGTGCATCGATCGCTGCCAGATGTGCCGGTGCGGATATTACCCATCTTGATTCAATTAAACAGGTAGTAACCTGGGCGAAGGAAAATATGGAACTCAGCGGACTCGATGGAATACGCTGGCTGGTGGAAGATGCATTAACCTATGTAAAACGGGAAGTAAAAAGAGGGAAAAAGTATCATGGAATTATTCTGGATCCTCCCGCTTATGGTCATGGTCCGAACGGAGAAAGCTGGAAGCTGGAGGATATGATCAGTGAAATGATGAAGGGTGTGGCCGCTATTCTGGAACCGGATAATTCCTTTTTAGTGCTGAATACATATTCTTTGGGCTTTTCTTCTCTGATCATCCGTAATCTGCTGGAAGAGCATTTTCCCGGCAGGAAAGAACAAACGGGCTATGGAGAGATATTTCTTCAGGCTACCTCCGGAGTAGTATTGCCTCTGGGTGTTGTAGGCAGAATTTCATCCTGATAAATTAGCCGGTATATTTTCATTTTTTTTCACCCGTTAAATGCGAACTTTAACCGAGGTGATTCGTACAATTTAAGTCCTATACAACCGTTATGCTGAAACAGGTCAATTCCTTCCTACCTTTGTAATATGTCCACTGCCGAGAATAATTACCGTGAGTTGCTGGAGAAGCTGGACGCTTTCATCCGGAAATACTATACCAATCAGCTGATTCGGGGAGGGATTTATGCTTTCGCTCTGCTATTGGGTTTTTATCTTGCCGTTACCTTGCTGGAGTCGTATGCCTGGTTTAGCCCTGCAGTACGTTCCGTTTTATTTTATGTGTATCTGACGGCTACCGCTCTTGTACTCTGGAAACTGGTGCTTACACCACTCTTCAAACTAAATAAACTGGGTAAAACAATTTCTCACAGCGAAGCGGCAGGTATCGTTGGAGAACATTTTAGTCATATTAAGGATAAACTGCTGAATACACTTCAGCTCCACGAGCAGGCAGCTGTCGAAAAGGATCATCTTGATCTCATCTATGCTTCCATTAATCAGAAAAGCGCAGAGTTGCGTCCTGTTCCCTTTTCTTCAGCCATAGACCTGGGTAAAAACAAAAAATACCTACCCTGGGCCGGTTTTCCATTGTTAGCCCTTATCATTATTTTATTCGCTGCTCCCAGCCTGATTACAGATTCAACCAAACGCCTGTTACAACATAGTAAGCCCTTTTCTAAACCTGCACCTTTCCGTTTTAACATCACCAACAGCGATCAGTTGCAGGTTATCCAGTACGATGATTATACCATCGATGTAAAAATGGAGGGCAATGAAATTCCTGCAGAAGTATATGTTGTAGTAGGCGATAATACTTTCCGTCTGGAAAAAGAAAATCTCACCACCTTCCATTACACTTTCCGGAATGTTCAGGGTGATACAGAATTTCGTTTGCTGGCAGATGGATTTTATTCGAACGAATTTGAACTGCGTGCAGTTCCTAATCCTGTGCTGGTTGATTTCAGTGTTACTCTTGATTATCCTTCTTATCTCGGTCGTAAACAGGAAGTGATCCGTAATACCGGTGATCTGCTGGTACCTGCCGGAACAAAAGCCACGTGGAACATCGGTACTAAGAATACTACAGAGTTGAAAGTTCGTTTTATGGATAGTACCTATGTGCTGAACAATGAGAATGAGGGCCGGTTTACTATTCAGAGACGATTAATGAGTAATGGTAGTTATGCCTTAAACACCGGTAATAAATTTCTGCGTTCGAAAGATTCAGTTGCGTATACCATTAATGTCATACCGGATCAGTTCCCGACGATTGAAGTGGAAGAACAGCGCGATTCAGCATCGTATCAACGTGTTTATTTCCGCGGACTGATACAAGATGATCATGGTTTAAGTAAACTCCAGTTCCGCTACCGCTTTTTAAAACGTGAAGGTCAGGATGTGAATGAAGATATAATAGCTGCTCCTATTGGTTTCAACAAGGGTGTAAGCCAGGATCAGTTTTTTCATTTCTGGGATCTGGCAACCATCGACCTGAAAGCAGGAGATGAAATTGAGTATTATTTTGAAGTATGGGATAATGATGGTGTTAGCGGATCGAAGAGCGCCCGTTCAGTGTCGGCTGTTTATAAAGCCCCCAGCTTACAGGAATTGGCCAAAGAAAATGAGGAGCGTAATAAAGCACTCAAGGATGATTTGAGCGAAAGCATCCGTAAGGCCAAGGAACTTCAAAAAGATCTGAATGCCATGAGTCGTGATCTGTTAAACAAAAAACAACTGGATTACGAAGACAAGAAAAAAGCGAATGATATCCTGAAGCAGCAGAAAGAACTTGAAAAGAAAGTTGAGGAAATCAAAAAGCAGCAGCAGCAGAATTCACAGCAGCAAAACGAACTACGTTCAACAGATCCTGAGCTTGCACAGAAGCAAAAGCAATTGGAGGAGTTATTCGAAAAACTGATGTCGCCGGAGATGAAGAAGATGATGGAGGAGCTGGAAAAAATGATGGCACAGGTTGACAAGCAGAAGCTCCAGGAGATGATGGAAAAAATGAAGCTCGATAATAAAGATCTCGAGAAAGAACTGGACCGTACCCTTGAACTCTTTAAACAGATGGAGTTGGAGCAGAAGATGAAGGAGACAGCAGAAAATCTTGAAAAACTGGCCGACGACCAGGAGAAACTGGCCGATAAATCAGAGAAGAAAGAGAGTGAAAGCGATAAACTGAAAGAAGAGCAAAAGGAGCTTAATAAAGAGTTTGAGGATTTGAAGAAGCAACTCGATGATATTGAGAAAAAGAATGAAGAACTTGAATACTCGCAAGAGTTGAATGATTTTGATAAAGAACAGGAGTCGATCGAAGAAGATATGCAGCAATCCGAGCAGCAGCTGGGTCAGGGAAAGAAAAAGGATGCCATGAAGAAGCAAAAGCAGGCAGCCCAGAAGATGAAGGACCTCAGCGCAAAGATCAAGCAGCAACAGAAAGAGAAGGAGGAAGAGCAGCAGGAAGAAGACATGCAGGCCATGCGCGCACTGCTTGAGAACCTTTTACGTTTCAGTTTTGATCAGGAGAAACTGATGGAGTCATTGAAAAGTGTTGATGTCAATAATCCGAGGTATCTGAAGATGGCACAGGAGCAGCGTAAACTGAAAGACGATGCAAAAGTGTTGGAAGACTCTCTGTTGGCCTTAAGCAAGCGGGTGATGCAATTGAGTTCAAGCATCAACGAACAAATTACGGACATCAACGACTATACGGAAAAAGCGTTGCTTAACCTTCAGGACCGTCAGGTACCTCAGGCGCGCGGAAACCAGCAATATATTCTTACGGCCGTTAATAATCTGGCTTTAATGCTTAGTGAAAGCCTGGATCAGGCCCAACAGGAGATGGCTTCAAATATGCCAAGTAATTCTTCTTGTAAAAAGCCCGGTCAGGGAAAACCCAAGCCGGGACAAGGAAAGCAAAAACAGGGGCCAAGTGCCGGTGACATCAAGAAAATGCAGGAGAAGCTCAGTCAGCAGCTGAAGGAGATGAAGGAAAAGATGGAAAAGGGGCAGAAACCCGGACAAAAGCCGGGTCAGGGTATGCCGGGAATGAGTGAAGAGCTGGCCAGGATGGCTGCCCAACAGGAGTTACTTCGTAATGCGCTCAATCAACTGAATCAGCAGGAAAACAAGGACGGACAGGGAAAGCTGGGTGATCTGGGAAAGATTGCTGAACAAATGGAACAAAACGAGCGCGATATTGTAAATAAACGAATCACAGAACTTACCCTAAAACGTCAGCAGGACATACTCACCCGCTTGTTGGAATCTGAAAAGGCCGAGCGGGAGCGGGAGCAGGAAGAGAGACGCGAGTCTAATGAAGCCAGGGATATCTATCGGGCGCCGGGTCAGTTTGAAGATTTTAAGAAGATGAAGTTGCGCGAAACAGAATTATTGAAAACGGTGCCTCCCGGATTCACCACCTTTTATAAAAATCTGGTCAACTCCTACTTTCAGAACCTCTCGAACTAGCCGGATTCCTATCAACGCAGCATCGTTAGTAAGTTTATATCTGCGAAACAAGTATGGGCTCAGAACTTTGTAGTTTCGTATCCCTGAAGGTATCGTGACGTCCTATCTTTGCGATGTCAGGTACGGAAGCCCCTAAAGTTTCTGACCCATGATCCACATGAACACTGAAAAGCAGACCTCAACCATGCAGATTGCCTCACAACCGGAAAGCATTAACCTGGTAGAGAAACTCATCGACGATATCAAGAACGAATACAATGTGCATGAAGAATGCTATGGCAATATGCTTGTAGCAGTAACAGAGGCGGTTAATAACGCCATGCAGCATGGTAATAAATTCGATCCGGATAAAAAGGTGAATATTTCTTATGAAGTAGACGGAGAGCAGATTTCGTTTATAATAACGGACGAAGGTTCCGGTTTTGACTATTTAAACCTCCCCGACCCTACCGATCCTGAAAACCTTGAAAAACCCACCGGACGTGGCGTATTTCTGATGAAACATCTGGCTGACCAGATCATCTTTTCCGAAAATGGTCGGGTGGTTGAGTTGTATTTTAAGACGGGCGGACATATCGCCTGAGCAAGATGATTTCTTTTTACACTGCGGACATAACCTACTCGTTAAAGTCCCGCACAGATGTGCGTAATTGGTTATGTGATGTGGCCTTGGCCGAGAAGAAGAAAATCGATTCTCTGAACATTATCTTTTGCAGTGATGAATATCTGTATCGGATGAACGTTGATTATCTGAAACACAAAACATATACGGATATCATCACCTTTGATCATTGTACTTTGGGTAAAAGCATACGGGGTGAATTATACATAAGTATTGACCGTATCCGGGATAACGCAGGTTCTTTACACGTCACTATCAAAGATGAGTTGCACAGAGTAATGGTACATGGTTTGCTTCACCTTTGTGGTTATTCTGATAAGCATGGTGTTGCTAAAAAGGAAATGACTTTTAAGGAGGATTTTTACCTCGGAAAGAGACGCTTTTAGTACGAAATGGTTGATCTATAATATTTTTTCGGCTTAGGAGTGATAGATAGTCGGTTTTCTATGTGATCAAATTCGGTCAGCGATGGAATAGTGCCATTCAGTATCATTATACAAGCACCTATCATCTGAAGTATCGCCGACGTTTTATACCGGTTATAGTACTATTCAGTCTGTTATATAATTCACACTTTCTTGTTTAAAAGTTGGTTGATTTTATGTTATTTATTTTACATAAAGTATTGTATAACAGTATATTTGATAGATATTAACACCGTGTTAATATCAGGATCAATTAATAAACGTTTCACGTGGAACTATGAAATATCCGGAATATGATGTGATTGTGGTTGGGGCAGGGCATGCAGGTTGTGAAGCCGCCGCCGCCGCCGCAAATATGGGTTCAAAGGTGTTATTGATCACCATGAACATGCAAACGATTGCCCAAATGAGCTGTAATCCGGCTATGGGAGGTATTGCAAAGGGGCAAATTGTCCGCGAAATTGATGCTCTTGGGGGCTATTCGGGAATAGTAAGTGACCGAAGTGCGATCCAATTTAGGATGCTGAATCGCTCTAAAGGACCCGCAATGTGGAGTCCCAGAACTCAAAACGACAGGATGTTATTTGCTGCCGAGTGGAGGAAGATGCTCGAACAGACCCCTAATGTGGATTTCTGGCAGGATATGGTGAACGGTCTCGTCTTAGAAGGTAACCGTGTTGTTGGTGTTACTACTCCAATGGGAATTACGTTCAATGCAAAGGCTGTCGTATTAACAAATGGAACATTCCTAAATGGGATTATTCATATCGGAGAGAAACAGTTTGGCGGAGGCAGAACAGGTGAGAAGGCGGCCACCGGCATTACAGAGCAGTTGGTTGAAATTGGTTTTGAGAGCGGCCGAATGAAAACCGGTACCCCTCCCAGAATTGATGGAAGATCTCTTGATTATTCAAGAATGGAAATTCAGGAAGGTGATCCTGATCCAGGAAAGTTCAGCTTTAAGGATACGCCGCGCTTAGCCACACAACGCCCATGTCACATTACATATACGAACGATCAGGTTCACGAAATTTTGAGGACCGGATTTGAGAAGTCGCCGATGTTTAATGGACGTATTCAGGGACTCGGGCCTCGTTATTGCCCAAGTATAGAAGACAAGATTAACCGCTTCGCTGACCGTGATCGGCATCAATTGTTTGTTGAACCGGAGGGCTGGGAAACCGTCGAAATTTATGTAAACGGGTTTAGCTCCTCTTTGCCGGAGGATGTTCAATATAAGGCCCTGAGACTTATTCCAGGCTTTGAAAACTGCAAGATGTTCCGTCCGGGTTATGCTATCGAATATGATTATTTCCCGCCCATACAGCTTAGCCATACTTTGGAGACGAAGCTTGTGGAGGGCCTTTATTTCGCAGGTCAGATCAACGGTACAACTGGTTATGAAGAGGCTGCCTGTCAGGGGTTGATGGCCGGTATTAACGCACACAGAAAAGTGAATGGTTTGCCTCCCGTT
>JBIIHN010000385.1:0-2718 GCA_044235745.1 Bacteroidia bacterium | reverse complement strand
CAGGTAATCCGTTCCGGTAGGTCGTAAGGAAGCATTGGCTGAACCAAAATCACAAACGATCAACGGTTGATCGTTCTTACTGATGAGTCCGTTCAGCCGAAGGTTAAAGTAAACCTCCCCTTCATAATCGTACTTCTTCAGGCGCTCGGTATACACGCCGGGGATCAGCGATAATAATTCACGCAGGCCGGCTTCACGACTTTTTATTCTCAGATCAACCGCCGTTGCCTCGCCTTTCTCACGGAAATAACCATCCACATTAAAATTCAAATCAGCAATAGCGAGCGAGCTCTCACGGATCTCATACAGTCCTTCCCTTGTATCCATCCGCACGGAAAGCTGAAGACGAGTATCCTTTCCGTTTATATAATTTACCTCTCCTGATTTAAACCGCTCCACGTACAAACTACCATCGCCGGAAAGATCATATACATCCTGACTGAACTTTCCTTTCCACATCATCTCCTTCGCGTGCAGCGCATAGTCGCGTTTAGCAATGCGATTCACATACTGAACGGTTGTTTCATGTAATACTATTTCATCGAGTTCGAGTGAGAAAGCGCTGCCGCCACTGCCCTTTCGGAAAATATCATAATTCTCCCTGCCTTTTTCATCTACATACAATTTAAACACTGCATCTTCAATGGTAATTTTCTTCAGGCGGATATCATCACTGAACACGGCCCAGATGCTGAACTGAAGATAAATATGACGGGCATCCAGCAAGGGATCACGAACACCGGCCAATGGTGCACCCTTGGTTTTTACACCTGAAAAATCCACACTGGCATAGGGGAATTTTCTGATCAGTGAAAAGCTTATTTCATCCACGCTCACCGGAACCGTGAGATAAGTGTTGATCTGCCGGACAGCCAGCTCTTTGATACGCGGGCCCAACAACCAGGCTGCTATGACAGCCATCAACAAAACCGCGGAGGGAATCCCCAACAACAATAAGAGCCAACGTTTCTTTTTATTCACCCGACAAAGATAGAACGGAAGAGCACGTCGAAAATTGAGTGCCGGCGTAAAAAATTCACAACGCTGTGTGGACGAAACCAATGGAATGAAGGTGACGGTGGTGAAGGTCGCTTCCGTCAGGAGGAAAACAAAATCGCCGCCACTCACCTTAACGAAAAAACGAACACGAAACTTCAAAGAAGGCCTCTCCCATGAAAAGAAAGAGGCAATGATAATGCCCGACCAGGGCGGCAACGAAAATGGTGTAATAAAAGCTCGTATTACATTAAAGGAGCGTCAGAAAGCGAAGGTGACAACTCTTACCAATCTCTGACTAATCTGATGAGGCAACATAAAAATTGTTTCTCACCACTTCCATATAACGCCCCCTTCAACAGACTGACGGAAAGAGCTGCGTTTAGCGGCATACTGATCGTTATACAGTGAAGTAAGCATGAGACTGCCCGCAGGACGCAGCATCAATGAAAGCCGGTCGGAAATCGCAACAGCCGCCTCGACGCGGAAGAGAACATCAAAACTGTTACGCCGGTACAGATTGCTGCGTTCGCTGGTTTGCGCTACGCGCTGCTCCTGAATATTGTAAAACCACACATCTGCATTCAGTAAATTCGTATAGGCGATACCGGTATGAAGTCCGATGCTCATATTTCGTCCGGTTTTAAAACGATATCCAACCAACAACGGAATACTCAAACGCGTATATTCATTCCGGACCTGAGTGTCTGCTACCTTCACCGCAGCAGAGGTTGAAGTAATACCGGGCACCGGCGGATCAGACCAGACAGCTTCAGAGCCATTCAGCAACGTATAGGAGCCAAAAGTGGTATCATTGTACACGAAGGCGGTACCGCTTTCCCCGAAGATGGTGCTCAGTGATTTAAAAGACCAATCTTCCTCCTGGCGTGAATAATTAAGTCCGGAGGTGATGACCCAACTACCAATTACCGCACTCAATTCTGCTCCTCCGAGGAAGGAAATTTTCTGTTGTTCTGCGCGTTCGAGTGAATTGGATGCGATCGGCTGCGCTCCATCCGTATATATATTTTTCCATTGCGACACTCCTCCACTTAATGTCAGTAACCACGACACGCCGTAGGCATTTTTTCTGCCGTTCTTCAATGAATCAGGGAATAAGGGGCCCGGCGTAGTTTCCATCACACTGACGGGTGGTTCAACGGCTGTAACAATTTCGTCTTCGCATGCCGAACCGGAAGAAAAAACATTACTGCCGGACTCTTCAGGTGCGAAGGGGTTCTCATCTCCGGGAGATGTTGTACTATACACTATTTCACGTTGAGGAGCCGGTACAGGCGCAACAGTTGAATGTATGGATTCTTCAGATGAGGCCTTACCATTCTTTCTGCGATCAGATCGATCGGGAGATTTTTGCGCCATCTGCGTTGGAGGAATGTCAGATGAAGAATGTTGCAGAGTTGGTGTAGCCGGATAATCGGGAATAGTAGAATCGGGATCAGTGGAGAGCGAAGATTGATCAACGGAAGAGGGAGCGGGAGCAGTTGTGGGAGCAGTTACGGGAGCAGATTTTTCAGTCACGGAAGGAAGATCAGACTGACGGCCATCGCGAAGGAAATAGAAGAGAAGAAGACCGGCCACCAGCACAGCAGCGATGCGGTACGAATGGATGGAGTTCCACCATATAAAACCGACACGGCGTTTCTTTTTCTCCGCCATTTTCTCCTGCAGTGCCTCCCTTACCTCCGGAGGGGGTGTCTCCTC
>JBIIHN010000384.1:0-2724 GCA_044235745.1 Bacteroidia bacterium | reverse complement strand
GGCGGCCAATGGATACCGCCCCGCGAACGGTGACATCATATTCCGGGAATTCTTCCCGTGCTACCGGTGAGGCAGAATATACTGAAGCACCTTGTTCGCTGACCACAAAAACCTGGATTTCTCTGTTAAATCGCAGGCTTTGAATAAAGGCCTCTGTTTCGCGTCCTGCAGTTCCGTTGCCAATGGCGATGGCTTCAATTTTATAAACTTCGCAGAGCTGATGGATTTTGGCGCCGGCCTGTTTTCCCTGTGATTGGGGTGGATGCGGATAAATGGTTTCGTTATATAAAAGGTTACCCTGGCGGTCGAGGCATACGCATTTGCAGCCGGAGCGATAGCCGGGATCAATGGCCAGTACCGACTTGTTTCCCAACGGTGCCGCCAGCAAAAGCTGCAGGAGGTTCTCGGAAAAAACAACAATCGCTTCTTTGTCGGCTTTTTCCTTGTAATGATGAAACATTTCCGTTTCAATAGATGGAGCGAGCAGACGCTGATAACTATCGGCTACGGCTATCCGTACTTGTTCGGAGGCAGGGGAGGTGCCTTTTACAAAACGTCGTTCCAATTGCTGAAGGGCTTTTTCGGGGTCTTCCGGTCCGATGGATATCCGCAAAAATCCTTCTTCGGCACCCCGCAGCATGGCGAGGAAACGATGGGAGGGGCAGCGCATCAGACGTTCCTGGCTTTTAAAATAATCTTTATACTTGACCGCTTCTTCAGTTTTGGTTTTTACAACGGACGAACTGATGATGCCTTCCCGCTGAAACAACGCACGGATAGCGGCGCGCGCTTCGCTTTGCTCACTGATTTTTTCGGCTATGATGTGCCGGGCACCTTCCAGTGCTTCATCTATGCTTTTAACATTGTTCTTTACGAACGTTCTTGCAATATCATTCAGCGGGCCGTTCCGTTGTTCCATTAAAAAATTCGCCAGTGGTTCAAGTCCGTTATCTCTTGCTATGGAAGCTTTGGTTTTCCGCTTTTGTTTGTATGGGAGATAGAGGTCTTCGAGTTCGGTTGCCCAACGGCAATTGAAAATGGCTGTCCGTAATTGCTCGGTTAACTTACCTTGTTCTTCAATGGACGCCAGCACCGTTTGCTTGCGCTTTTCCAGTTCTTCAAATTGCAGCCACAGCCTACGGATGGCGGAAATCTGTATCTCATCGAGGCTACCGGTTAATTCTTTCCTGTATCTTGCTATAAACGGGATGGTAGCTCCTTCCTTCAGTAGCGAAATGGTGCGCTGTACACTCTTTTCAGGGATATTCAGATCGGCAGCAATCCATAATATTGTTTCCGACATCATCAGATTATTTGATCAGGATTTCAATGTTTGCGATGGTAATGACATCTCCGCTGCGTAGTTTGGCCCGCTTTCGGTTTTCAACGGTGTTGTTTAATCTTACGGCACCGTCTTCTACCAGCTGACGGGCTTCGCCGCCGGATTCTGCAATTCCGAGTAGTTTGAGCAGTTTAATCAGTTCGATATAATCCTCCGTTAATTCAAATGTCTGTTGGTGCTTTTTCACTGCTGTTTTTTGACAAAGGTAGCCGAAAAAGCAGGGGTAAGGAGCGGCGCTGAAATCGGGTGTGAAAGGTAAAATCCCTCCTTTAGTCTGAAACCGATCATGTGGTTCACTTTTCGGATTTGTCGGATATTAGAAAGCTTCGACAACAATGAGAGTCTGTAGGTATTAAGTGGTTTCTTGGCGGATCAGTTAGTTCTCACCGGCCGGTGCTGAATGAATTTCATGTGACGGAACGGCCTGTGTTCATTTTCCATTCATGCGTAATCCTTTGTTTTGCAGTGCAGTCAGGGTTTGTAAGAAGTTAAATCCGTTCACCGATACTTCATATAAAAAAAAGAACTTTGGCTCATTCAATTCGTTAAAAGGCTTAAAATAAAGAATATGAAATCACTCGCTTCCTTTCTGGTTCTGTTTGCAGGACTCATGTTTTCGGCAGTAGCACAGGACAAAACACCGGCTGCCGTTAACCCTGCGGATAATCCAAATGCTCCTGAAATTACTTTCGAAAAGGAAATTCATGATTATGGTACGGTTGATTATGCCAGTGACGGGAGTTGTGAGTTTAAGTTCACGAATACCGGTAAAGATCCTCTGCTGATTTCTGCCTGTAACGGATCTTGCGGCTGTACCGCTCCGCAATGCCCGAAAGAATCTATTCTGCGTGGTCAGTCTGGTATTATCAAAGTGAATTATGACACGAAACGCCCCGGACCTTTCACCAAAACCGTTACTGTTCAGTCAAATGCGAAAAACGGCACCAAGGTTCTTACCATCAAGGGAGTCGTTCGTACGCAGGAGCAAACCGACGATCAGATGCCACTGAAGAAGGATAATGGTATGTCACCCCTTGAAATGCAATCGAAATAAAATCTAACATCTATACTTAACATGAAAAAAGTTCTGTTCGTGGCCGCTTGTAGCCTGGTGCTCGCTGCTACTTCTGTCAATGCCCAAACGGATAAAGTAGCCCCTGCTACCGCTACTCCTGCTGCTACTGACAACAAAAATGCTCCCGAAATGGTATTTGAGTCGCTGGAGTTTAACTTCGGAAATATCAAACAGGGTGAAAGTGTAACGCATGAGTTTGTGCTGGTTAACAATGGTAAAGAAGATCTGATCATTACCAATGCTCAGGGATCTTGTGGTTGTACAGTGCCCCTCTATCCGAAAGAAGCTATCGCCAAAGGTGGAAAAG
>JBIIHN010000383.1:0-2726 GCA_044235745.1 Bacteroidia bacterium | reverse complement strand
TTATCTACGATAAACAGCGTGTATCGAATATCAAGCGTAATGTTACGGCATATCTCCGGGTTGAACAAAATATCACTCATCGTACCTTCCCAAACCCTGTCGTAATTGGTGCCAATCAAATGCCCCCTTGCATTTAAAACCGGACTACCTGAATTGCCACCTGTTGTATGGTTGGTAGCAATAAAAGAAACCGGTACCGTTCCGTTGATACCATATCGCCCGTAGTCTTTACGATTATACAGTTCAACAAGCCGGGCCGGAACATCAAATTCCTCATGACCCGGAACATACTTTTCCATCAAACCATCCAATGTGGTCATATAATCATAACGAACGGCATCACGGGCATCATATCCCCGTACCTGACCATATGCAACACGCAAAGTGCTGTTGGCATCGGGATAGAATTTTCTTTCAGGCTGCATGGCTCGCTGACCCTCCATGTAAATCCGGTTCAGTCTGCTCAGCTGATTATTCAAGGAGGTAACCTTGTCGGCTATGCGCGACCGATAGAAGATAATCAATTCTGAAGCCAGTCTGTATCCCGGATCTTTTGCAATCGCTTTACCACAATCTTTTGCAGATTTTCCAAATAACCGCTCTGTCGCAGCCTCATCATCCAGCACACTCTTTTTGAAAAGATACTCTGCGAGCGCAGAAAAATTTCCGTTATAGCGGTTACGCAGATCTGTAAAATAAGCCGGCTTCAGAGAATCCGGAACGGATTGATCAAACATGTTCAGCAGAGATGTGGCCATTTTCAGGTCGGTAGAAGCATCGTAATCTTTAAAGTAATCTTTCAGCCCCGCTTTCATTGCCCGGTATTCCTTTCCAAGTACAGTGGTATCCGGTTGCTCTTTCATCGCCTGATCCACCAGCGTTTTCATACCGGCGGCAAAGGAGATGAGTTCTACGCCAAGTGCCGCTTCAGCATAATAATCGTTGGCAGATAAATAATGGCGGTTTCCGGCATAGAGCTTTTCAATGGCCGGAAGTACATCTCCATACTTTTTTCCCGCCTCTGCATTGTTCGTACACCAGGTTTTGAATTCATTTTCGAAATCGCGCTTCCGCTGAAGTCCGTTAGCTGCTTCCAGCCCCTTGCTCTCTCCTTTCCATTTCTTCCATGCATTGCTCACACCACTTTGTTTGGCTGCATATTTCAGGTGAAGCGCCTCACTGCTGCGCATAGCCTCTCCCATAATCCGAAGACGTTCATCACGAACAGCGATCCGGTTGGGATTGGTAACCTCCAATGTGGTTTGCAATTGATATGAAGAGATATATTGCTGCGTCCGACCGGGAAATCCATATACCATAGTGAAATCTTCCGGTTGTACCCCTTTCAGGCTGATAGAAAAAAAGTGACGCGGTTTAAATGGAACATTTTTTTCATTGTACTCTGCAGGTTTGTTATCGGCACCTGCATACACGCGAAAGAGTGAAAAATCACCGGTATGGCGCGGCCACATCCAGTTATCGGTATCTCCACCAAACTTTCCGATCGACGAAGGAGGAGCACCCACCAGACGGACATCTTTAAAAGTCTCCGTTAATATCAGATAAAACTCATTGCCGGAATAAAACTGTCTTACCCGTGCTTCATAATGGGTTCCTTCTGTTGCTTTCTTCTCCAATTGCGCGGATAGCTCTTTAATTTTTTCCGCACGTTGCTGTTCGTTTAGCCCGTTGAGTACGTTTGTAAACGATGATGTCACATCATCAATGCGGATGATAAACGTAGCGGTGAGTCCCGGACAAGGCAACTCTTCACCCGCTGTCATGGCCCAGAATCCATCCCGCAGGTAGTTATGCTCGAGCGTACTGTGCTCCTGTATCTGTCCGAAACCACAATGGTGATTTGTTAGCAAAAGTCCTTCTGAAGAAATGATTTCTCCGGTACACCCTCCTCCAAAAAGTACAACGGCATCTTTGAGGCTTGTTTTGTTGGCACTGTAAATTTCTTCTGCCGGAATCTGTAATCCTTTCAGACGCATTTCTGCAGCATTAAGTTGTTGCAGTAGCTGTGGAAGCCACATGCCTTCGTCACCGGCTGCTTGTTTCCACAAGAGAACTATCGTTAAGAACAGGATCGAAATTTTTTGTTTCATTTTAAGAAGTTATATGGGTTAAAAATAGAAAACCCCGTTATAATGAACGGGGTTTTTCAAGTGTTATACAGTGATCAGAATGGTAAATCATCCATCGCCTCGCTATCGTTGGCCGTGGTGGTCGTCATGGCAGGAGCGCCAACACCTGTATCAACCGGTACACCGGCCGGTGAACCATCTGCAACAACTGCTTTCCATGGACGCACATCCGTGTACCATCGGCCATTGTATTCGCGTGATTCTACACGGAAGTTGATTTTTAACCGTGTTCCGGGTGCAAAAGAACGGAAGGTGGTGACCATATCACCCCATGCGCTCATACATACCTTTTTTGGATATTGCTCTTCGGTTTCCACGATAATATCCTGCTTCACCCAGGGCCCATTTTTTCCCTGACCTGTCTGCTCCTGAAGAGAGTAGAGCACTTTGGCTGTAATTTCGAGACTCATATTTATTCAGTATATTAGATTTCAAAGTTAATGATTCGTTCGATTCCGGTGGCTATTGGAAATACGCCAAAGCCTGATTTGTTTATAATTTTTTAACGGGGGCAAAGATACGGTCGTTATAGCAGAATTTCAGGCGGTTAAACGTTTATAATCGTTTGTATCCGTT
>JBIIHN010000382.1:0-2734 GCA_044235745.1 Bacteroidia bacterium | reverse complement strand
GGGAGCACCGGGCGGGTGACCTACCTGAAGTTTATAGGAAGAAGCGATGAACTCGCCACAATCCCAAAAACTTCCGGTGGGTTCGATGGTACTGATGTACACGAACGCCGAAATGGCAAAGGCCAGCCAGCCGCATAAATTATTGATAAGCCGATAGTTCTGCATATACGATAAGACAATCCGGCGAAGTTAGAAAATTAATGCCGAAACAGACCCCGGGCTATTTCGATTAAACAAGAATTTAACACCATAGCTGGCCGGACAAACGTCTTTAACCCATATCTTTAATACAGCGCTGAACAGCTATCTACCCCCAAACTTCGGATTAACCGATTAGAATTCTTTATTCACCGTATTTGATGTTAAATTAATCACTTAAATAGGGTATAAATTTCCTGTACTCCGTATCTTAGCAGAGTATGTTAAAATGGGTAGAATGTGCTCAGGCTGTCTTCCTGCTGATTCTTGTTGGCTTGCAGGCATTTGCTCAAACGAGTCCTGCACCATGGAATCTGGGTGGCGGCAATTACCTTTTTGATGCCTGGCCATCAACTGCTCCTGTAGGAACTTATCCACCCAACATGATTTTTCATACTTGTTCTGCCGATTCGAATCCTGCACTGGGTGATGCAACAACTGCCAATTATACATTGGCATATGGTCTGGGAGATCCAAACAACCGATTTAATGGGCTGGCGACAACGGGTATCGGCATTAAAAACGGAAAAAAAACGCCTTTCACGGTTGGCGCAGTTGTATTGGGCTTAAATACCACCGGACGAACCAACATCAATGTTAGCTGGCGATCGCAAACCCTTGGTACAGGTAATGCATACAATATCAGGTTACAGTACCGAATTACTCCGGCTTCTCCCTGGCTGGACGTGCCTGGTCCAATTGAATACGTGTACTCGGGAATAGTTCCGAATATTCAAAACATAGCTGTTAATCTTTCGGCGGCCACTGCGAACGCTGTTGATAACCGACCCAATATTGAATTGCGATGGAAGTTTTATTATGTGAGCGGGTTCAGCGCCAATGGATCATTGCTGAGCTTAGATACTATTTCTGTAACAAGTTCTGCAAGTCTTGGGAATAATATCGCTACCGGCGCCATCGCAGGTTCTCCTTTTTGTGTTTCGAATTCAACAGGTGCTACCTTAAATGTACCGTTCACCTATACTCCTGCGGCCAATTTCGTTCCCGGCACCTGCACTTTTGCTGCCGAACTCAGTAACTCTGCCGGACAATTCATTGCGCCAACAGTTATCGGCACTGTGAATTCCAATGGAACCGGATCACAAAGTATAGCAGCCACTCTGCCACCCGGACTCGGTACCGGAAATTCGTATCGTATCCGTGTGGTGAGTGATGTGCCTGCGGTGAATGGGAATGACAATGGAACAGATCTGGTGATCCGCTTATCCCCTTTTGATGTGACCATCCCGGCGGCCAACTGTCAGAATGCAGCTTCCGCAGTTTCATGGACCTTGCCACTGGGTTGTTATAATGAGATCATGGTAGTAGCCTCCACTGCACCTTTGGCCGGAACACCCACCGGTAACGGTAGTGCCTATACGCCAAATGCGGTTTTCGGATCGGGAACTGCTTTCGGAGGCGGTTTTGTTGTATACAAAGGAGGAGGAACCAATGTAACCGTGACCGGCCTAACCAATAACACACTGTATTACTTCAAGATCTGGGTACGTTATGGCAATGAATGGAGCAGCGGGGAAGAAGTCAATTGTACACCCGGCGGAGGAACCTTGCTCAGGCGTGGAGACTTTATGGTATTGGGCGTGAATGCCAACAATGGATCTTGTGGTTTTCCTGTTTCTTCGGATGAAATTTCATTTGTGGTTTTCAGAGATATCTTTACCGGCACCACCATTGATCTAACAGATAACGGATGGCAACGTTTGGTCGCTAATCGATGGGGAAATACCGAAGGGACGGTACGTTTGACCCGAACAGGCGGTACAATAAACGCAGGAACTGTCATCACGATCCGCTTCAGCGGTGGAGTTGGAACAGCTGTCAAACCTGATGCAAACTGGAGTTTCACAAGTTTGAATGGCGCAACAAGTTTTGACCTCAACTCCGGTGGTGATCAGTTCTTCTTTATGCAGGGAGGAAACTGGATTCCCGGAACTGCAGGTGCGCATAATGCACAGTATACCGGAACAGTATTATTCGGTTTTAATACAAGCACAACTACCTGGACCAACTTCGGTAATACATCCCAGCTTTCCGGGAAATATCCCAACATGGACTGTTATTCCATCAGTTTGGCGACCGGAGCTGACTGGATTAAGTTTACCGGCACCTATCCATCTTCCCTGAATCCGAAAACGCAACGGAACTGGGTGGATAGTATTAACGATCCGACCAAATGGGTACGACATACCTCTTGCACCAATTACAACTCGGCCAACCCGAACTGGACAGGCGCTGATGACACCCTTATCATCCTTGCCGGTGGTTACATGCGCGGAAAATGGGTGGGACAAAAAAGCACCGACTGGTGGACCTGTGATAACTGGGAAGATTTTGTGATTCCGGATAGTCTGACCAATGTATGGATTCCGCCCAGTGGTGTCACCTTTAACTGTCGTCTCAAATTAGACTCTACACACTATTGCCGCGACCTTACCATTGATGGTTATGAACTCAATGGAGCGGATACGAATAAACGTATTCTGAAAATTTACGGGAACCTCAATCTGAACGGTGG
>JBIIHN010000381.1:0-2736 GCA_044235745.1 Bacteroidia bacterium | reverse complement strand
GGATATTTCTTGCACCAATGGTGTAAGTTTTATATTCCATGCCTCTTAACAAAAATCATTTCCTGAGCCAACAACTTTTCATCATCGGTATTTTCTCTGTTGTGTTGAATGTTTGGGCGGTGGTGAGTTATAGAAAGCGAAGTTAGAGTTGCCAATTTCAGATCCTAAAAACTGTTTGGAGCATAAAGAAAAACACTATTAAATTCACTGTTCGTATTTATCCATCCTGCAATACAAGCACAAACAAAATCATTTACACAGACTTTAATATTATAATGGTTGAAGGCACATCAGCATATGACATTGTCATAAATCACTACAAGCTTTCGAAGAGTTCATCTACCAATCATCGTATAAATTGGCTTCATGATGAGAGAATATATATCTTTACCTCAAATAAGGGTGTATACACCTATATTATGAGCGATAAGATGATGGAATCACAAAATAGCTTAGAGGTAAAAGCCGTTAACTTTTTAGAACAATTCTTCATGGAAACAGGACGCGGAGAGTTCATGACAAACAGGATTAAGGAAGTGACGGAGGAGATAACATCGACCGGTACATGGCATCCCAGTACAGAAGAACTGACTTTTGGGGCGCAGATAGCCTGGAGAAATAGTAACCGATGCATCGGACGTATTTACTGGAAAACACTCAAAGTAATTGATGCGCGACATCTCGACAAGGAAGAGGATATACTCGATGCAATGCAACATCACATCAACTTCGCGTTTAACAACGGCGATATCCGATCCACCATCACGATTTTCAGACAACGTATGCCTGGAGAAAACACAGGCCCTCGGATTCTCAATCATCAGTTGATTCGTTTTGCAGGACACCGCGAACCTGATGGAAGTATTACCGGTGATCCATATGAATGTGATCTCACGGATTGGTTCAAGTCGAATGGATATACCTTCAAAGGCACTTCATTTGACGTACTGCCTCATGCAGTAGAGTGGCCGGGTCGTCCGCGGATAATGCGTGATATTACGCTACCAGAAGGAATGGTGTTTACTATTGAACACCCCGAGTATGCATGGTTTGCCGAAATGGGGCTCCAATGGTATGCGGTACCGATTATCTCGGACATGATGCTCGAGATTGGAGGGCTGCAGTTTACTGCGGCACCCTTTAACGGATGGTATATGGGTACTGAAATAGGAAGCCGAAACTTCGGAGACAGTTTCCGTTACAATAAATTACGCAGCACTGCTGAAAGGATGGGGTTGGATTGCAGTCATGAAAATACACTATGGAAAGACCGTGCAATGGTAGAAATAAACCGGGCTGTTCTACATACGTTTGAGAAGAGGGGTGTACGTATCGTAAATCACCACGAGGCTGCAGAACAATTTGTACAGTTTGAGCTTTCAGAAGAAAAACGCGGTCGAAATATCACTGCAGACTGGGTGTGGATTAATCCGCCCATGACGGCTTCGGCCACACCGATATTTCATCGCCTCTACGACAACACTGTATTATCACCCAACTTTTTATATCAGCCTCCGGTAATCGGCTCTCATAAACAACCGTCGCCCCCGGGTTGTCCCTTTCATGCTAAAATGTAATAACCGGAAACATAATCGCTTTTTAATAACCTGATCTTCTCTGTACAGAACTGCAGATGATCTGTTATATCCATAATGGATCACGAAACCGGCATTGGTTTTCATAAAACGCAGGTTAAGTTTCAATCGCTAAATTTGTGTCATGAGTGACGAAACGGGCGTTTTGCGGCTTTCGGAGTTGTCGGCGATTGTAGCTGGCGTATTTTCGATGCACTTCAGTGGTGAACGCTATTGGGTCAGTGCTGAAATTATCGGACTGAAAGTGAGTCGCGGTCATTGTTACCTGCAACTGGCGGAGAAAGATGAACAAGGAAGTACACCCAAGGCTGAGTTTCGGGGCATCATCTGGGCGTTTAACTTCGAACGCATTTCCAACCGGTTTTTCCGCTTTACAGGAAGTCCCTTGCGCGAACAGATGCAGGTACTCATTCAGGTGGAAGTGCAATACCACGAACGGTATGGATTAAGTCTGTTGGTACAGGATATTGATCCCGCATTTACACTCGGGCAACTCGAGATGGAGCGCAGGCAAACCATCGAAAAGCTGCGCAAGGCCGGACTCTACGATCGCAACAAACAGGTGGAGTTACCAGCCTCCCTACAGCGTATTGCGGTCATCTCTGCCGAAGACAGCAAGGGCTACGAAGATTTCTTCACGCGACTCAACACTAACGCCTACGGATATACGTTTCATATTACACTCTATACTTCGCTATTACAGGGAGATCTCGCTGCGGGAGATATCGTAGCGAAACTGCAGCGCATCAAGGCCGATACCCTGACAAAGCAATTTGACGCGGTGGCGATTGTGCGTGGTGGTGGCGGGGCCTCGAGCCTGGAATGCTTCAACAATTATTTTCTCGCCGAAGCCATTGCTACGTTTCCTTTACCTGTTATCACCGGCATCGGACACCAGGCCAACAAGAGCGTTGCCGACGAAGTAGCGCATACCGACCGGATGACCCCTACCGATGTGGCTAACTTTTTAATCGAACATCAGGCGGAATACGAAGGAGAGATGGAATCACTCTGGGAACAGATCCGCGAACTTAGTGTAGAGACCATCAGCTTACAAAAGGAGTTTCTGCAGACAGCTGTGCTTACCTTGCAACGGGAAGTACGCCAGGGTATCAGCGATGAACACCGTTGCACCGACCAA
>JBIIHN010000380.1:0-2741 GCA_044235745.1 Bacteroidia bacterium | reverse complement strand
AATGAATTCAATATTCAAGTACCTGTTTTCCTTTTTGGCGGTGAACACATGAAAGCATGGTTACGAATCGCGGTACAGGTGTATAATAGTCCTGAACAATATGAATACCTTGCCGAAGCGCTTGCAACTATTAAACGCCGCGGTTAACGGATTACACTTATTTTTTTCACAGCTGATCCACCCTTCTGATTTCTGACAAGAACAAAATATATTCCTGCATCAAAGGAGTTCGTAGAGATGAACATCGTTTGACCTGTTGATTGTTTATCCGTTAACAACTGTCCGCTAGTGTTTAAAACCGTAACCATATCTCCGGACTGAATGCCGGATATCTGTACATTCTCTTTAGCCGGATTGGGATAAATGTCAAATGAAGGGAGCTCTGCATAACCGTTTATACCGGTTGAACTGCACATCAGCTGATTTAGAATAGACCAAATTGAATCATTGAACGTAATTGGCACTTCACCAACACCCGGCGCATCTCCCATACGTACATAAATAAGGTTCTGTGAAGGCACCACATTCAGCATTTGCCCGTTCTTTCCAAGCGCCATGATCAGATCAGCCGGACCGTTCGGGTTCAGACTTCCGGGAAAGAGAAACTGAAATCCCGGAAGCATGAACGAAGATTTACCATTCAGCCACCACAGATAGCCGTAACTCTCGTTCAGATTCTGAGAGGTGTTAATCATGGCGTTGAAATAGGTGGTATCGGTCATAACCTGTGTACCATTCCAGTTCCCGTTATTCAATATCATCAGTCCAAAACGGGCCATACTACGTGCACGACTGAAGAAAACATTATTGTAATCGATCTTAATAAAAAACCCATCCATTCCTGTCGGCTGTTTTATCCTTGTAGTCACCCAGGTATTTAGCGCCATTCCGGTTGCACTTTCCATAACAGAATCCAGCAAGGTATACGGTCCATTGTGATACGCCCAGCGGGTACCTGCATCGGCTTTATAAACCAAACAAGTATCCAACGTACAGTAATGATCAGGAACCAGATCATCCAGGCCACTGGTCATAGTTAATTGATTGCGGATGGTAATTTTTTCCTCCTGTTGAGGTGTGCAGGATGTCCATCCGGTTCCGATATAATCTGATGTGGTATCAAGGATATTCAACAAACCTTCCTGTTGCGCCATTCCAACGGCAAATGCTGTTAGTGTTTTACCGGCAGAAGCCCAATACCAGAGGCTGTCGCGTGTAAATGTTCCAAAATACTGTTCATGGACCATCTTACCATTTTTGAGGAGCAAGAAAGCCTTTGTATTGTTCGCTAAAAGATAATTATCAAGGGTGTCGAGGTACTGATCACACCATCCAAGAGATGCCGGGCTTAACGTATCCCAGTTGTTGCCTGCAATCGGAGGAAAATACAGGGTCTGGCTTAAACTGCTATGGGAAAGTAATATAGTGAACCAAAGAATAATAATCTGTTTCATACAATTGTTTTACCCGGATTAGATATTAAACGAAAGCCAGGGTTTAACAGTTGCAAAAAAAGTTATCCCCGCACCTTGCGGCCGGGGATAACCATCTGTGCATAGTTATAACTATTGGATCATTACTCCAAATGTCACATCTATATCGGACTCGTAATTATTCGTACCGTTCGCTTTATCATTCGCACTATTATAGTGACGGAGTTTAATATTTAAAGATCCACTTCCGGCACTGCCTGTGGTAATTTGGGCAGCAAGCCCGATCGGATCACCATTAACATCCAGATCATTGGGAGTTGCTGTCATCAGACCCGAAGCCGGGTTAACAGTATAGACAAACAGATGAGTTGTACCCTCTGCTTCCACTTCATTGGAAATTGTATCAAAAGGAGTTTTAGTTTCATCCAGTAACAATATTTCCATAAGGTATGTGTTTGAATTATCGAGGATAACTGAGTCAATCGTTGGAGCATTCCCTCCGACCCCGTCCGGATCAGAAAAAGTAACGGTATCGGCCGGATTGACTCCATCCGAAATGATCAGCTTCATTGCAGTAATAACCTCACCGCCATGATCATGGTCATCAGGTTCAGTTGTATCATCTTTTTTACAAGATGTGAAATACATAGAAGTACTTGCCACTAATAGTGCATAGAGAATTGATTTTTTCATTTTAATTTAAGGTTTAATAGTTGAATGTTCATGATTGTGTTCCGCCGTTTTGAAATGAAGAGGAACTGTAATACGAAGTATCACATTTGTTCCCGCCTCATCCGAATAATACCGCAGGCGGTTCATATAATCGCGGTAACGTGTGTTTAATGCATTGTTGACCGACAACCCAACACGTATGGTTTGCCCGGCCCATGTATAATCGCCCGAGCATTCAATGCCCATCAGGGTGTACGCTGCAGGTGGTGCAACATAATCACTACCCTCTATATACCTCCATTGCTGCATAACATGCAATACGGATATGCCTGCTGTTAGTCCGCTCCAGTGTCCTGCAGGTTTAAAGGCATACGATAAGATCTGATCAAACCTCGGAGCGGGCACCAGTTCCAGATAACGACCGGCACTGCTGTTACGGGCAAACACCAGGCTGTTCTTTGATTTCAGATTTAACCGGGATGATATATCCCAATCGAAGGTGATATATGATCCAGTAAATACCGCATTGACGTGCCGGTAAACAAACGAAGGATAAGCTCCGCTGAGCGTCAGCACCTCGTTGGTATCAGGAACAAGATAGATGTAATCGTTGATCAGCATCGAATAAACAGATGC
>JBIIHN010000035.1:0-9173 GCA_044235745.1 Bacteroidia bacterium | reverse complement strand
CAGTAGAGATCGGAAAGGCGCGTCGTGTGCGCGAGGGAACCGATCTCAGTATTATCACCTACGGACTCGGTGTACATTGGGCAACGGATATATTAGATGCTCATCCGGAGATTTCCGCTGATCTCATCGATTTGCGTTCGCTCCTGCCATGGGATGAAGAGGCGGTGCTGGAATCGGTGAAGAGAACCGGTAAAGTGCTGGTGATGCACGAAGATACGCTGACAGGTGGTATCGGTGGCGAGGTAACGGCCCGCATAGCCGAAAAATGTTTCCCTTATCTGGATGCTGCTCCTGTGCGTATTGGTGCACTGGATACTCCCGTACCGATGTCTAATGCTTTAGAGTGGAATTTCCTCCCGAAGAAGCGTTTTGAAGAGGCCCTGCTAAAGCTGGCGGCGTATTAACGGGAGGGATGAGTTGAAGTAGTTTCTCCAGCGATTTTTTATTCTCCCGGCTTAAAGTGGCCAGCTTCAGGAATTTCTTTTCTTTCTCCGTCAGGTGCCAGCTCAGGGAGACGCGGTCTTCTGTTTCCGGCATCTGAAAAACGACTACATCCATGGGCACTTTCATCCAGCTTCGTGCGTACTCAAGATAGCGGTCGAAATTATAGTCCTGCATGATGAGGAAATTCCCTGAAAGATTCCGCATGGGTGCTGTGAGCTTTTCTACCAGCGTCTTCACGCTGTTGTCTTCGATTTTAGGCTGCTTATACGTGTCGCGGATTTGCAGAAACACTACACCCGATGTGTTTTCGGCGATCCAGTCGCGGAAGGTATGCAGGAATTGTACGCTGTTCATCACACCGTAATTGTCGCGGATGCCGGCATCCATTACCTCAATAGCCGGTTCGCTCGGTAAGGAAACAGCGGGCATTACGTACGGGAAGGCTGAGTTCATGCGTAATGCACTTGTCAGTTTTAAGTTGCCCGGATTGTAATCACCAAAGAACCGGCTAAATTCTACTCCGTTGGCTACCGCAAGCATGCCCTGATCCTGTTGGGTGTTGTCGTGCAACAGATAGCTGACAGGTTGTGCGGCGATGTGCAATGCCCTGCCGTCGTTGATAATAGTTGGGCTGATTACCAGAATAGGCACTTCCGCGTTTCTTTCAGGAATTTCGTAGTCGCGCAACCGTTTGTTTAATACATTCTTTGTGTTCTCCAGTAACTGTTCTTCCCAGGCCCAAGCACGGTCTTTTTCGTAGAAATATCCGCTCTCTTTGAATTGCTGGTTGTTCAGGAAGATATCGGCCACCGTGGCGCTGAACGCCATCGAGTTCAGCATGTCTTTTCCCGTGTTTAATAGAAAGCGGTTGTACATGTTTTGGTTTGCTTTCAGCAAGGTGTCGCGGTGATTGAGAAATAACTCTCTGTAGTAACAAAGTCCGATCATCCCTCCGGATGAGCCGCTTGCAAATGCCGTGTGGTGCAGCAGTTCTCCTCTGTAAATACTGTCGATGGCTTGCAGCGTACGGAAGGTGAATACGCAGGAGCGGAGTCCGCCGCCGCTGACGTTCAGCACTACCAGACGCGGTTTTTCAATGCCGAGAAGCTGTTGCCGTGCTTTCCATTTTTCAAGGATAGCGATGGTATGCGCTTTATCTGCCGCCAGGATACTGTCATTGCATTGTTCCTGCAAGGTCTCGCGGCTATACACAACCGGTGTTTTCGTATAGTCGATACCGTAAGCTTTATTGCGGGGGTTGAAGATTTCGAATTGTGATAAAAAGTTGAGTAAGATAAAGACGCCGATCAATGCCGTGTTGGCCCAGGCGCGTAACCAGTACCGGAATACGCCGCTGAGCATGATAAACATCGTTAACAGCAGAATGACACTGGCGCCTGCCGGAATTCTGAACCAGGCGTAGTCGCGGAAGAGCCCAAGCAGCACGAAGGTGGTGAATACGACGATCTCTACAACAGCTGCGTTCACGTGATTCTGTTTGAAAACGCGTTCCAGCATGTAGCGTTTGTAATGCCGTGTGTCGCGTACAATTTTGAGCTTTACCGGGAACAGCATATAGGTGTCTACTCTCCATCCGTTTTTTCGTTGTACAGCACCGGAGAGTGGCTTCGCGACCGGACTGTTGTCGGTATCCGCCTGCGCAACGCCGAACAATTTATAGATATCCTTGTTGGTGACCATAAAATAACGAAGGGTCAATAGAATCACCAGCGTGATACCGGCCAGGAAGACGGCTATGTCAAAGAAAACTTCTGAGAGGGGTTTTAACTGTTTTGATAACTGGAACTCATAAATTCTCCAGCAATAAACGAGAATGAAGAAGCCCGGAATGATGCAGTTGTTGTGCGCGTATTTTACAAAAGTGCGGGAGAGGGTAGCCAGAAAGGGGAACCGGAAACTGTTCAGAATAAAGCTGGAGATATTAAACGCCATGATGAAAGCGCCCATACTCAGCCCCATGATGAAGAAGGATCGTCCGCCTACATGGCCCATGTATTCCGGGTCAAGAAAGAGAAAAGGGATGCCGAATCGTTCAGCTATCGTTTCGGTGATGAACCCAAACAGCAGCAGCCAGTACAGCATCATCATCTGATTTTTTTTGAAATGCATGATGACCAGCTGTACCGGGAATGAATAAATGAATCGTGATGCAGATTTGCGCAGGTTCATACCGGTTCCGACCTTTAAAAGTATACGTTAACGGCGCCGAAATGTTGGATGGCTGTAAATCTTTTTACAAGGTTGTTAACGGATCAGGTGCAGATAGGCCCAAAGGATGGGTATGCTGATAAATAATCCGTCAAAACGATCCAGTACACCGCCGTGACCGGGGAGGATGGAACCGGAGTCTTTCACCTGCAGACTTCTTTTGAGTAATGATTCACATAAATCACCCAAGGTGCCGGCTATGATGATGATCAGTGCTATCCCCAGCCATTCAACAGTTGAGTATTGGGTCTGGTAAAGGCTGATTAGCCAGGCTACAGCCAGAGTGGTAAGTCCTCCGCCAATACTTCCTTCCCAGGATTTTTTTGGAGAGATCCGCTCAAACAACCGTGTTTTACCCAGTAGCATTCCAAAAACATAGGCAAAGCTATCACTGCTCCATAACAGGAAAAAGTAGCCGAGCAGAATCCCACGGTTATAGACTCCGCCATTAAAAGACAAGTCGTTTAATAAAGCAAATGGCAAAACGGTATATAAGACACCAGTAATTGTATATCCGATATTACCGAATGGTTCAGGTTTGTTACGGTAGAGTTCAGCTATAAAAATCAGGGCAAATGCAGGGTAAATAAGTGTTGATCCTTGCAGTTGAAGAGGGAAGTCCGGATAGAGGTGTGATACATTTAAACATGCATAAACGGCAATGGCTGACAGATACCCAAATGCTTTGTTCGGTTGCCGTATATCAGCATGAATAATTCCGTAAAACTCGTGCAGCGACAGTAGCGCAATGACCAGGAACAACAGGGTACTGCTGTGTGGACCAAACCAGATGGGGGTGAGGATGGCAACAATAAAGACTGTGCCGGTGAGAATGCGCTGTGTAAAATTGTTCACAGTAAGTCGTTTTTGACCAGAATTGCCTGTGCTTTCAATACATCCGTTGTTTGCACATACAGCTCTGCTTCGCCAAAGATATACGATGAATCGGATTTATTGATGGTGTAGCTTTCTATACCGGAATCGGCGAGCAATGCTTTGGCTGCTTCAATTTCCAGAGGACGGTTGCTGGAGAAAATACATTCGAAGTCCTTCCGGCCGATATTATTGTCCGCGGTCATCGATCACAAAAACATAAAGTTGGAGCGGACCATGAGCGCCAATCACCAGTTCACCATTAATATCTGCCGTTCGTCCGGGACCTGTGATAATACTTAGGGAAGAAGGAAGTTTTGGATATTTATGACGCAGCCAGCTGATCGCATCTTTCAAGTCCAGCGCAATCTGACTTGCCTTGCCCAGTACGATATGGACGGGAGCATATGCCGGAACCGACCTTGATTGTTCCCGGGAGCTGAGGATAATACTCCCGGTTCGTGCCACCAGACATTCACACGAGCTGATGCCCACATCCATCCGGTTTATCTCTGAAGGATCAACGCTGTGTGGAAGTTCACACTCGGTGAGCAGATTACTGAGGCCATCTTCCACACAAAGGATGTTTTTCCATTTGTATTGCATCCCTAAACTGACCATAGCTTCCATGAAGTCGAGTTCAGAATCAATCAGGAAAAACTTAGTGCCGGCAGCTTCTGATTTATCTGCAAAAATGAGGACAGGATCTTCATCCGTCTGATGAAATACCGCCGTGTCGAACGAAAGTTTTGGATAAGGGTTATCCGTCTTTGAAATCAGCGAATCGCGGATTTTCTTCAGTACTTTTTCCTTATTCGTTCTCTCGTCCATACATCAGGCAATGTCAGTATTTTCTGCAGGGGCAGCTGTGATTTCGGGAGTAGTTACCGGATGAGCAGGAGGGGTAGAGTTGAGTAATTTATCATTCTCTTCCGGATCCCACTTGCGCTTGCCGAAAATACGTTCGAGATCGTCTTTAAAGATGACTTCCTTCTCTAGCAGTGTTTTGGCCAGTGCATCCAGCTTTTCTTTGTTATCCTTCAATAAACTCACGGTGCGTTTGTACGCTTCATCCACCATCTTCTTTACTTCCTTATCAATGAGCTCTGCTGTTTTTTCGCTGTAAGGCTTCTGGAATGAATATTCGGAGTTACCGGAAGAGTCGTAATAGCTGATGTTCCCGATTTCATCATTTAAACCGAACACCGCTACGCTGGCATAGGCTTGCTTTGTGATTTTTTCGAGGTCGCTGAGGGCACCGGTAGAAACAGCTCCAAAGGTGACTTGCTCCGCTGCGCGACCACCCAGAGCTGCACACATCTCATCCATGATCTGCTCCTTCGTGGTAATCTGTCGTTCTTCCGGAAGATACCATGCCGCACCCAGCGAATTTCCGCGCGGAACAATGGTAACCTTCACCAGTGGCGCAGTATATTGCAATAACCAGCTGACAGCTGCGTGTCCGGATTCGTGATAAGCGATCACTTTTTTCTCGTGGGCAGAGATAATTTTATTTTTCTTCTCCAAACCACCTACAATTCGGTCAACTGCATCCAGGAAGTCTTTCTGGCTGATCGATGTTTTATTATGACGGGCGGCGATCAGAGCGGCCTCATTACAAAGGTTGGCGATATCAGCGCCGGAGAAGCCGGGAGTTTGTTTGGCAAGAAAATCCAGGTCCAGACCCGGATCAAGCTTTAGCGGCTTGGCATGTACTTTAAAGATTTCCTTCCTGCCATTCAGGTCAGGAAGCTCTACGTAAATCTGACGGTCGAAGCGACCCGGACGCAGCAGTGCACGATCAAGAATATCTGCCCGATTAGTGGCAGCGAGAATGATCACTCCGGAGTTGCTGCCAAAACCATCCATCTCTGTCAACAACTGGTTCAAAGTACTTTCCCTTTCATCGTTTGCGCTGAAAGAAGGTTGTTTGCCGCGGGCACGTCCGATGGCATCAATCTCATCGATAAAGATGATACTGGGCGCCTTCTCTTTCGCCTGACGGAACAGATCACGCACACGGCTGGCACCCACACCCACAAACATCTCCACAAAATCGGAACCTGAAAGGGAGAAGAAAGGTACCTGAGCTTCGCCGGCAACGGCTTTGGCAAGCAGGGTTTTTCCTGTACCCGGAGGACCCACCAGCAGCGCACCACGGGGAATCTTACCACCCAACTGGGTGTATTTTTTAGGGTTTTTCAGGAAATCAACGATCTCCATCACTTCCACCTTTGCTTCTTCGAGTCCGGCTACATCATTAAAGGTCACCTTCACATGCAGGTCTTTATCAAACAGGGTAGCCTTCGACTTCCCGATATTGAAAATCTGGCTGCCGCCCGGTCCCGATCCCATTCTTCGGATAATGAACATGTAGATGACCAGTAAGAGAATGAACGGGAAGAGCCAGCTCAACAAAACATCCCAGTAGCTGCGGTCATTGTTGTTATAACTGACATTAACGTGCAGGTTTTCCGGAAGGTCTTTCTGTACCTCTCTCAGGTCATCATTAAAGGTGGACACATCACCGATGGTAAAGGCGAAATGCGGCCCCTGATTCACTCCACTGCCAAACGCTTTGTTTCGTACATTGGCAAATTCAGGTTTAGCGAGAGCAGTTCGTTTGATGAAAACATTCACCACCTCCTTGTTCACGACGACTACTTTATCCACATCACCGGCTTTTACCCAGGCGGAGAACTTCGCCCAGGTAGTTTCGCGGGGATGATTCCCATAATCGATAAAATTGATGCCGAGGATAATCAGAATCACAACGGCATACACCCAGTAAAAATTAAAATTAAACTGAGGCGGCTTGTTTTTCGAGAAATTGCCGAATTTCTTTTTTTCTTCTTGTTGTTGATCAGACATTGTTTTGCTTTCCGTTCAATGTATTGTTCCTCCCCTTTAACAACCTTTCAGTCGATTAGTTACTTTCTACGTCCCGGATCATCGCATCCGCCCATAAGCGTTCGATGCCATAGAAATCCCGTTGTTCGGATTGGAAGATATGTACGACTACGCTGATATAGTCGATTAAGACCCACTGCGCATTTTTAATTCCTTCAAGATGTGCGGGATTTTCTCCTGTTTCCCGGGCTACCGTTTCATCAACTGAGCGGGCAAGACCTTCCACATGCGTTGAGCTGTCACCATGACAAACGACAAAAACATCCGCCACCGCACCGGATAGGGCAGTGAGGTCGAGCACTTTAATGTCCCTTGCTTTTCGTTCCTGTAAACCTTTGATGATCGCTTCGGTGAGGAGTTCGGTAGCTGTCTTTTGTCGTTTAATTGCCGCCCTGGCGGTTTTTGCCATGTTTCAAAGATCGGTATTTCTGCAAAATTACTCATTTTTACTCCCGATATGAATCTGATTGTACTTCCTTCTGTTGATTCTACTAACAACTATCTCCAGCAATTGCTGAACGACGGAATGGCTGCTGAAGGAACCATGGTGGTGGGACTCGAACAAACCAATGGCCGTGGTCAGAGGGGAAACGTCTGGGAGAGTGCCCCCGGTTTAGGATTGTATGTTTCCTTATTGCTGGAGCCGGTGAACTGGACTGTTGATAAACAATTTGTGCTGAACAAGGCGATCGCTGTAGGCATAGCCCGTTATCTGGAAACCAAAACAACCGCGGATATCCGCATAAAATGGCCGAACGACCTGATGGCCGATGGGAGTAAGATATCCGGTGTGTTAATTGAGAATAATATCAGGGGGAGCCTGATATCGTCCATTATTGTTGGCATCGGCATTAACCTGAACCATCCACTTTTTCCGAACCATTATGAAACACCACCGGTTTCACTTTTCCGGCTCACCGGCGTGAAATATGATGCAGAAAATGAAGCGAAAGAGCTGTTCCGTTTTGTTTGGTTATCCTACAAACAGCTGATGGCGGGAGAACAGGATTGGGTAGAAGCTGAATATGCTCATCGTTTGTACAAACGCGGGGAAAAAGCTGCCTTTTCACAAGGAGAGGAGATTTTCTTTGGCGTGCTTCAGGGAGTAGATGATGCCGGCAAAGCACTGATTCGTGTGAATGAGGTGGATGAAGTGTATGCTCATCCGTCGGTGAGATTCTATTCTCCGTTCCGCTCCTGAATCAGGCGTGCATGGACTTATACTTTGCGACAAGGAGGTTAAGGAAATTAGCCAGCGGTTTCTCGGCCATCATCTTCAGAAAAGGATTAAGGTCGGCGTCAAAGAATAATTGTAAGTCGCTCACATCTCCTTTGTCTTCAATTTTACAGATCAGCTTCAGATCGAAAGGCGCTTTTTCATGTTTGGTCATCACCACCTCCGAGTTGGGTGTCCGCGATTCGTACTTCAATCCTAAACTGGCCATCCCTTTAATCGTAAACTTACAGGTGTCTCCATCCACCGTAAAACCTTCAACCTGCTCCGGCATCAGTTTGCCGATATTGTGGAAGTCAGAGAGGAAATCAAATACCTCTTTCGAAGTCTGACGAATCGTTTCTTTATTGCTTTCTATTCTGGTCATAGGATGGTTTCTGTCAAAATAAGGAGATGGTCAGGCGGGTTGCCAGCTCTCGGGTTTTTTCCTCCAGGCTTCGAGTTGAGGAAGATCTTCTTTTCGTACGTACCCGGTAGCGATGGCCTGGCGAATTAAAACATCATAATTACTGAGGGAATAGCAGGGGCAGACTGCTTTTTTAAAGTTATCGGCAGCAACTTCGAAACCATATGTAAAGATGGAGACAAGTCCTTTTACAACTACACCGCTTTTACGTAGCTCTTCGACTGCTTTCAGGCTGCTTCCGCCGGTTGAGATCAGGTCCTCGATGACCACCGCAGTGAGATTCGGCTGAACTTCACCTTCAATGGTATTTTGCCGTCCGTGATCTTTGGCGGAAGAGCGCACATACACAAATGGTAGTCCCATCGCTTCTGCCACCAATGCACCGGGAGCAATAGCAGCGGTAGCAACCCCTGCTATAATGTCGGGCCGGCCAAACTTGTTTTCTATCAGTTTGACCAGTTCCTGGCGAATATATGTACGGACTCTCGGGTAGGATAAAGAGACCCTATTGTCGCAGTAAATGGGTGATTTCCAGCCTGAAGCCCAGGTGAAAGGTGCGTCCGGCTGTAGTTTAATCGCTTTGATCTGAAGCAGAAATTCGGCTACTTTTGAGGCGGTATCTTCCATGATGCACAAACCTACAAGATTCAATTGAAAGTACCAATTGAAACGATCCTAAACAGCCCCTACATGTACAACGTCTACATTAACGAACGATTGCTGCGGTTTGTCGGAATTCACGACTCCGTTGCAAATGCTGAAATGGTGCTGAAGCTGAAAGGGGACGAACCTACGGAATTCCTTGCCGTGCTAATTGAAGCTTTTGAAAAGAAACAGCAAACGGACAGCCTGGTTCTCCAATCATTACAGATTGACCGTACCTGGAAAAATTTCTGCACACTTTATGAGGTGATGGAAGCAGCAGGAGGGATAGTACTCAATAAAAAGAATGAGTTGTTGATGATCTACCGGAACGGTAAATGGGATTTGCCGAAAGGTAAAATCGAGAAAGGAGAGGATCCGGATACAGCAGCGATCCGCGAAGTGTATGAAGAATGCGGAATAGGCTATCTCAAA
>JBIIHN010000034.1:0-9183 GCA_044235745.1 Bacteroidia bacterium | reverse complement strand
GCATTTTCAATATCCCGCAGGTTGGCGAGATTGCCGGCATACGTTAGTTTATCGAGGTTGATAATATGATAGCCTGCATAGTTTTTTACAAAGTGACGCACTACATGTGAGCCGATGAATCCGGCTCCTCCGGTGATGAGTATGCATTTACTGCTCATGTTCATATCGGTTGTGTAGGTTAGAATTAACGGGTGGTAACCATGGATTTATCACGCAATACTTTCTCCCAGGCCCAGGCGGAGGTGATCATGTCTTCGAGCGTATGCGTGGTTTTCCATCCCAATTCGCTGTTCGCATAGGAGGTATCAGCATATACTTTTTCTACATCGCCGGGCCGGCGATCTACACAGGCATAGTTCACCGATACACCTGTAATGCGTGTAAAGGCCTGTATAATTTCAAGTACCGATAGACCGTTACCGGTTCCCAGATTGAAGATCTCATACCGGTCTTTGGTTTTTCCACCAAGCATGCGCTCAATAGCAAGTACATGGGCTCGGGCTACATCTACCACATGGATATAATCACGTATGCAGCTGCCGTCAGGAGTGTCATAGTCTGTTCCGAAAACTTTCATCTGCTCACGTTTGCCAATTGCTGTTTGTGTAACGATGGGGAACAGATTGAGAGGTGCTCCTACCGGATATTCTCCGATTTTTGCGCTTGCGTGGGCGCCTACCGGATTAAAGTATCTTAATGAGATGACATTGAAGTCGACCGCATTTACAGCATCACGAAGGATGTCTTCTCCGATTTTCTTTGTGTTGGCATACGGACTTTGAGCAGGTTTTACAGTGGCAAATTCATCAATGGGCAAATAGTCGGGTTGTCCGTATACTGAACACGATGAAGAAAAGACAAAGTGCTGAATCTTCAGATCGCGACATAGCTCAATCAGATTGAGGAGTGAGACCAGGTTGTTGCGATAATACTCCAGCGGTTTCTCTACGCTTTCTCCCACTGCTTTGAAGGCTGCAAAATGAATGATGGCTTCCACCGGATGAATGCGGAGAAATTCCATTACTGCATTTTTATTGTTGAGGTCAATCGGTGAAAATGCAGGACGAACGCCGGTGATCGACTCGATGGAATCAATAACCTCTGCATGGGAGTTGCTGAGATTGTCGATGATGACAACATCGTAACCTTTTTCGATCAGCTCAACAACGGTATGCGAACCAATATACCCGGTTCCTCCGGTTACCAATATGGAGGTTTTCTTATTCATCTGTTGCGTTTTCAGTTGTAAACGAAAATCCGACTGAAGGGGTCTTTATAAACTCCAGTATTTCAGGTCGCGGATTTTGCCCCGAAGTATGCCCTTCAGGTCAACAATCAATGCTTCCGGTTTGGTCATCTTCTTGAAATCAACTTCGGTTAGCGAAGTGTATTCCTTGTGGTTTACCGCAACAACAATAGCATCGTAGTCATTACCGGCCTGAGGGGTAAGCTCAATTCCATATTCATGTTTAAGCTCATCGTTGTCTGCCCGAGGATCAATCACATCTACGGCAACTCCATAAGATTTGAATTCATTGATGACATCAATGACCTTGGAGTTGCGGATGTCTTCTACATCTTCTTTGAAAGTGGCGCCCATCACCAGGACCTTGCTTTTGCTGAGATCCTTGCCCATGGCAATCAGTTTTTTTACTGTTTGCTTGGCTACGTAGAATCCCATACTGTCGTTTACGTAACGGCCGGAGTTAATCACCTGTGAGTGGTATCCGAGTTCCTGTGCTTTGTAGGTCAGATAGTAAGGATCCACTCCAATGCAATGCCCGCCCACTAGACCGGGCATAAAACGTAAAAAGTTCCATTTGGTGCCTGCAGCTTCAAGTACTTCGTAGGTGTTGATGCCCATCTTATTAAAAATGATGGAAAGTTCATTCATCAGCGCGATATTTACATCGCGTTGGGTGTTTTCAATAATCTTTGCTGCCTCTGCCACTTTAATCGAAGAAGCTTTGAATACGCCGGCCTTTACTACGATCTCATACACTTTTGAAATGTTCTCGAGTGATTCTTCGTCGCATCCACTCACTACCTTGGTGATGTTGGGTAAGGTATGCACCTTGTCGCCGGGGTTGATACGTTCGGGAGAATAGCCCACTTTAAAATCTCTGCCGAACTTGAGGCCGGTCATCTCTTCCAGTACCGGAATGCAATCTTCTTCTGTGCAGCCCGGATAAACGGTAGATTCATAAACAATATAATCTCCGGGTTTCAAGGCCTGTGCAATGGATCGTGTGGCGCCGAGCACCGGTTTCAAATCAGGAAGTTTGTGGTCGTCGATCGGTGTTGGTACAGCCACGATGAAGAAACTCGCCTCCCTTAAAACCTCAATCGAATCCGTAAATTCAATATCACATCCTTCGAAGGCTGCGTTGTCAAGTTCTCCACTGGGATCAACATTACGACGCATCATTTCGATCCTTGCTTTGTTGATGTCGAACCCTATGACTTTTATTTTTTTGGCGAATTCAAGGGCGATAGGCAAGCCTACATAACCGAGGCCGATGACGGCAAGTTTTTTTTGCTTGCTCACTAACTCATTATACATGCTGGTAGCGTATTTCCGGTTTGTTAATTTTTCTTAAAGCATAGATGCGCTCGATGATCTCCACCACTTTTAATCCTTCGAGCGCGTTGGTGGTCATTGTGGTACGCCCTTTAAGGGTATCAATTACATTTTCGATAATGTAATGATGGTTCGCGGCAGAACCTTTGTATGCGCCATAATCGTTGGCAGGATTTACCGGTGGTAATTCCGGCATAGAGTAGTTTTCAATATGGCAATACACAACTTCGTTCATGTATTGTCCGCCGATTTTCAGACTTCCTTTGCTGCCAATAACGGTAATGCTGCTTTCAAGGTTGGTGTCGTAAACGGAAGTGGTGTAGTTGATACTGCCCATTCCTCCATTGATGAACCGGAAGTTTACGATGCCGGTGTCTTCAAAGCTTGTAGACGATTCATGATTGAAGTCTTCGAAAACTCCGTTGATATCTTTAATGTCTCCGAACACCCAGTACATAATGTCGATGAAATGGGAGAATTGGGTAAACAGCGTTCCTCCGTCGAGATCACTAGTGCCCTTCCAGGTTCCTTTTTTATAATACCGGTCGTCACGGTTCCAGAAGCAGTTCAGCTGCACGACGAATATTTCACCCAGCAGTTTTTGTTCAATAACCTGCTTGAGCCATACAGAAGGTGGGCTATAACGGTTCTGCATAACCCCGAAAACGGTCCGGGATACCTGCAGCGCTTTATAGATGATCTTTTCGCAATCGGATTTTGCGATTGCCATTGGTTTTTCACACACTACATGCTTGTGGTGAGAAAGCGCCAGTAGCGAGTGTTCCGCGTGCAGTCCATTGGGTGTGCACACGTTTACAACATCGATATCAGCTATCGCGTTCAGCATTTCGTCCGGTTTGTTGAAAAACGGAATGTTCTCAAATCCTTTCAGGTTGAGTTCTGCAGCAGGACGATTGTCGCATAAGGCTACAAGTTCAGATTCAGTGTTTCGCTGAATCATCTCTGCATGTCGTTTGCCAATGTGGCCGCAGCCAATCACGGCAAACTTGATTTTATGATCCTGGTAATTGGTCATCAGGCAATACGGGTAACAATGTGATTACTGAGTTGATATTTTTGTCCGCTTTCAGGACAAGTCGCCATACCTTCTTTGTCGAATGATAGCCGGTGTCCGTACTCGCTCATCCAGCCAATTTGCCGGGCAGGATTACCAACTACTAAGGCAAAATCCGGGACGTTTTTGGTTACAACAGCACCTGCACCAATAAATGCAAATGCACCAATATCATGTCCGCAAACAATAGTGGCATTTGCTCCGATCGATGCTCCTCGCTTCACAACGGTTTTCGCGTACTGACTTCTTCTGTTGACGGCGCTACGCGGGTTGGTTACATTCGTAAATACCATACTCGGGCCGAGGAAAACATCATCTTCGCAAACAACCCCGGTGTAGATCGATACATTGTTTTGCACTTTCACGTTGTTGCCGAGAACAACATCGGGTGATATCACAACGTTTTGTCCAATGTTGCAATTTTCACCAATCACACAATTCGGCATAATATGACTGAAGTGCCAGATGCGGGTTCCTTTGCCTATCGTACATCCTTCGTCGATAACGGCACTCGGGTGGGCGGTGTATTCCATGAATGGTTTATGGGCGATTGAGACCCTGTTATTACATTTTCTTTGTGACTGTATTAAACGCCAAACACTGCAGGGTATTTCCATGCAGTGTTGAAGGCTATTTTGCCGGCACTCAGGCGAACCTGTGCGCAGTCTTTTTCAGTTCTTCCGGTGGTAAACTCCGGAAGTAATCATAGGTTATCTCAAGTCCTTCAGCTCTGCTGATCTTTGGTTCCCATCCCAGTATTTCGCGGGCGCGGGAGATATCCGGACGACGTTGTTTGGGATCGTCCTGCGGTAGCGGATGCGTAATGAGTTTCTGATGCGTACCGGTCAGCCGGATGATCTCTTCGCCAAATTCACGAATTGTGATCTCTGCCGGATTGCCGATGTTCACCGGATAAGGGTAATCACTCATCAGCAAACGGTAGATACCTTCGATGAGATCAGAGACGTAACAGAAGGAGCGCGTTTGTGATCCGTCGCCGAACACAGTCAGGTCTTCTCCACGTAAGGCCTGGCCGATGAAGGCGGGCAATACACGGCCGTCATTCAGACGCATGCGTGGACCATAGGTGTTAAAGATGCGGACAATCCTTGTCTCAAGTTTATGGTAAGTATGATAAGCCATTGTGATTGCCTCCTGGAAGCGTTTGGCTTCATCGTAAACACCTCTGGGACCGATGGGATTGACATTGCCCCAGTAATCTTCTGTTTGAGGATGTACCGTCGGGTCGCCATATACTTCGCTGGTAGAAGCTACCAGGATACGTGCGTTTTTCACCCGTGCAAGCCCCAGCAGATTATGCGTGCCGAGCGATCCCACTTTTAATGTTTGAATCGGAATCTTCAGGTAATCGATCGGGCTTGCAGGAGAGGCGAAGTGAAGAATGTAGTCAATTTGTCCGGGGACATACACAAACTTGCTTACATCGTGGTGATAAAATTCAAACTCTTTCAGCTTGAACAGGTGCTCGATATTTCGAAGGTCACCGGTGATGAGGTTGTCCATACCCACCACATCAAACCCTTCATCGATGAAGCGGTCGCAGAGGTGTGAGCCGAGGAATCCTGCAGCTCCGGTGATCAATACACGTTTATTGGGCATAAATAAAAGGTTTTAAGTGGATCATGAGAAAGCCGGAATGTGTGGAGCAACTGTTTCGCGGCCCATGGAGTTGTAATAGAAACCGAGTTCAGCCATTCGCTGCAGATCATATAGGTTACGACCATCGAATATCACACGGCTACGCATGATGTTTTTCAATCGTTCGAACTCGGGGGTACGAAACAGCGACCATTCTGTAGCAATAATCAGTGCATCAGCATCCTGACAGGCTTCATAGGGATCATTGGCGTAATGAATCATTTCACCCAGGGTGCGTTTTACATTTTCCATAGCTTCCGGATCGAATGCACTGACAGCGGCGCCGGCAGCAACGAGATCGCGGATGATATACAAAGCCGGAGCTTCACGGATATCGTCAGTGTCTGGTTTGAAGGACAAACCCCAAACGGCAAATTTCTTTCCGGCCAGATTGCCCTCGTAATGTTGTTTGAGCTTCTCAACGATCACAGTCTTCTGCTTTTCGTTGACCTGCATCACTGAGTTCAGAATCTTGAAATCATATTTATAATCCTGAGAGGTCTTGTACAAAGCCTGAACATCTTTCGGGAAACAGCTTCCGCCATAACCGATGCCGGCGAAGAGGAATCGCTTGCCAATTCGTGAATCTGAGCCGATTCCAATGCGGATGGCATCTACGTTCGCACCTACTTTTTCGCAAAGGTTTGCCACTTCATTCATAAAGGTAATCTTGGTTGCCAGGAATGCGTTGGCAGCATACTTGGTCAACTCAGCGGAACGTTCATCCATGAAATAGATCGGATTACCCTGACGAACGAAGGGAGCATAAAGATCACTCATGATCTTCTTCGCTTTTTCACTTCGGGTGCCAATGACTACACGATCCGGTTTCATGAAATCATCAACCGCAAAACCTTCACGGAGGAATTCAGGATTGGAGATGACATCGAAATGCACCGTGCATGTCTTGGCAATCGCTTCCCGTACTTTCTCAGCAGTACCTACCGGTACTGTACTCTTGTTGATGACAATCTTATAGTCGCGGATCATACGTCCGAGCTGTCCGGCAACGCCGAGTACATAACTAAGGTCGGCCGAACCGTCTTCACCCGGAGGGGTGGGAAGAGCAAGGAAAATAATCGCTGCATCCTGAATCGCCTCTTCGAGGTTCGTCGTGAATTGAAGACGTCCCTGCTTGATATTTCGCTCAAAGAGAACATCCAGATGTGGTTCGTAAATAGGGATGACGCCATTGCGCATCTTGTCTACTTTGTTTGCATCAATATCAACGCATGTTACGTGGTTACCCATTTCTGCGAAGCAGGTTCCGGTCACGAGACCTACATACCCTGTACCGACAACAGCAATATTCATAATCCTATTTTATTTATATGATTACGCCCTTTATACTAAGGGCTATTAGTAAGGTTACGGACTTAAAATTAGCGATTCACAAATTCAAGTACAGAGGAGGTGATGTAAGCCATTTCATCCTCGGTAAGTTCGGTGTGCATAGGGAGGGATACAACATGATTACACAGTTCCTCTGTTACCGGGAAGTCACCATGCTTGTATCGGGGATCTGTATAGGCTTTCTGCATATGCAGAGGGATCGGGTAGTAAATCATGGATGGTATTCCTTTTGATTCCAGATGCTCACGTAAAGCGGTCCGCGAAACACCGTTCAATACGAGCGTGTATTGATGAAATACATGAGTTGAACCGGCCATATACCCCGGGGTCTTGAGCCTTGGGTTATTTGCAAATGCTTTGTCATAATAGGCCGCAGCCTGCTGACGTGCTTCGCAATATTCATCCAGATGACGAAGCTTTATCCGTAAGATGGCTGCCTGCATCGTATCGAGACGACTGTTAACACCAATATCGTCGTGGTGATATTGTACCGATTGGCCGTGATTGGCAATCATACGGATCCGCGTGGCCAGTTCATCATTGTTTGTGAACATAGCACCACCGTCACCCATACATCCCAGATTTTTAGAGGGGAAAAAGGAAGTTGTGCCAATGGTACCAATAGTGCCGGCTTTCAACGTCACGCCATTCTTCATGGTGTATTCAGAACCAATGGCCTGGGCGGTATCTTCTATAACATAAAGTTTGTGCTCATTAGCGATTTCCATCACCCGTTGCATATTGGCACACTGCCCGAAAAGATGAACGGGTACAATGGCCTTGGTACGAGGGGTGATGGCTTTTTCAATGGCATCGCAATCGATGGTAAAAGTATCCGGATCAACATCCACCAAAACCGGCTTCAGTTTTAAAAGCGCTATGACTTCAGCAGTTGCAACATAGGTGAAGCTGGCCGTGATGATTTCGTCGCCCGGCTGAAAATTCAATGCCATCATAGCAATCTGTAAAGCGTCAGTACCGTTCGCGCAGGGAATTACATGTTTTACGCCAAGGTAATCCTCCAGTTCCTTCGCAAAAGCCTTTACGTCAGGACCATTGATGTAAGCCGATGACAATACGACATCGTGAATGGCCTTGTCAATTTCCGGCTGGATCTTTTTATATTGACCGATCAGGTCAACCATTGGCATTTTTTTCATTGTTTCCATCTGTTTGGTTCTCGGCAATACGCCTCAGCAGCGTACCAGGTGTATTTAAAGGGCGAAGATACTATATTTTGATCTGCATCTGGTTCATTTTTGACTCTGTAATTTCTGTACTTTTGTGGCCGATGTTAAAGCAGGCCGTTTACCAATTCTTGTTGGCTGGAATGATCGCCTTAGCCTTCCGTAACGTTTGTCAGGCACAGGTGAGCGTTAAGGACTCCGCTATTTCAATGGTGATGATCAGGCCCTCCTATGCTCTTCAGTTTCCGGGCGGAGACCTCGCGAACCGATTTGGGGTCAACCAAAGTATCGGTATAGCAACTACTTACAAGAATAAGTCGGGGTGGATGTTTACGGCCGAAGGAGACTTCATCTTTGGAACTAAAATTACCGAACCCAACCTTTTTTCTATGTTGACCACTTCTGAAGGTACTGTGATTGGTGAGGATGGATTCTATGCCGATCTGAGAGTTTTTCAGCGTGGTTATTATGTCACCCTCGGCGTCGGACGGATTTTTCCCGTGAAGAAACCGAACCCCAATTGTGGATTTATTGTGGAAGGGTCCATGGGCTTTATGCAACATAAAATCAAAATTCAGGACAAGAAAAATACCGTTCCGGCCTTGCAGGGTGAGTATGCTAAAGGATATGATCATTTGACTAATGGGCTGGTTGCCAGAGAGTTTTTTGGTTTTTTGTATGTCGGAAACTACCGCCTGGTGAATTTTTATGGGGGAGTTGAGTTTGTTCAGGGATTTACCAAAAACCGTCGCTCCTTTAACTATGCAGACATGGCACCCGACAACACTTTGAGAATGGATCTTCTCTTCGGTTTAAGGGTTGGTTGGGTCATTCCCCTGTTCAAAGAGGCTCCCAACGAATTTTATCTGTATTGATACTGTAAAGAATTTGTGAAGTTTTCATTTACAAATTGCAGCTTGTCGTATTTTAGCAGACGAAGGTTTAATCATTCTCCTCTCTATTCTTAAAGTCTGATGCAATGGATCTACTCTCTGGCAGTGGGCTCATACGGATTATTTATTCGTGTGGCTGCTCTCTTTTTACCAAAGGCTGCGCAATGGGTGCAAGGCCGTAAGAACTGGGAGCAGAAACTTGCCGATCAGCTTCAGGGAAAGCCTGCCAAACGTATCTGGTTTCATTGTCCTTCATTGGGTGAATTTGAACAAGGACGACCTGTTCTCGAGCAGATTCGCAAAGAGTACCCTGAGCATTGTATAGTCCTTAGTTTTTTCTCCCCCTCCGGTTATAATGTGAGAAAGAACGAGCCATTGGCAGATATAGTAACATATCTCCCGCTTGACAGTGCGCGCAATAGCCGGCGGTTTATC
>JBIIHN010000379.1:0-2751 GCA_044235745.1 Bacteroidia bacterium | reverse complement strand
CCGCGAAAGAGGCGTTGAAATGAATAAAAACTTCCGTGCTCACCTTGCTGTACTCACCGCGAATATCATTTACGGTGCAAACTATTCCATTGCCAAAGGACTAACCCCTGAACATATCCGTCCTTTCGGTTTTATCGTGATTAGGGTATGCACGGCCGCCGTTTTATTTTTATTAACTGCACAGTTATTGTTCCGGGAGAAAATTCAACGCCCGGACCTGATGCGCGTAGTGGGCTGTGCGATATTCGGCGTAGCGATCAATCAGTTGTTCTTTTTTAAAGGGCTATCCTTAACCAGCCCGATCAACAGCGGACTAATCATGGTAACCAACCCGATTTTTGTGCTGGTGTTGAGCGGTGTGTTTTTAAAGACGCCGATCGGATGGAGAAAGATTGCCGGCATCGCCTGTGGCATCAGTGGTGCGGTGATGCTGATTCTTTACGGAAACCGTTTTCAGTCGGGAACAGGAGATACATGGGGCGATCTCTGTATTCTATTGAATTCTTTTTCCTACGCCATCTATCTCGTAATGGTACTGCCATTAATGAAAAAATATCATCCGGTTACGATCATGCAATATATCTTCCTGATCGGAACCATACTTGTTCTACCGTTTGGCTGGAGCGAATTCACGGAGGTTAAATGGGAAACTTTCACCAGCGGTATGTGGATGGCTACCGTTTTTGTAGTGGTGGGGACAACGTATCTGGCCTACCTCTTTAACACGATGGCACTCCGTGAACTCAGCGCCAATGTCGTCAGCGTGTACATCTATCTGCAACCCTTGCTGGCGGCAGGCTTTGCTATGATATTAGGAAAAGATGTTCCGAATATCCTGCATTTTATTTCAGCGGTGTTGATATTTACCGGAGTCTGGCTGACGACTTCCAGCGGACGAAGCAGGCAGGGAGAGGTGATCTGATGACGTTGTCGTCAGTCTTGTTGCTGAGGTATTTCTTCACATCTGTATATTCCCTACTTTTGCGGCTTAACTTACGCATATGGTACGATCCATGACCGGATATGGTAACGCAAAAGGGCTGATAGCAGGCCAGGGTGTTACTGTGGAGATCCGCTCGCTGAATTCAAAATTTCTCGAGCTCACGATGCGAATGCCTGTTCAATTTCGTGACCGGGAACTGGAACTCCGCGCGGAACTCGGCAAACAACTTGAACGTGGCAAAGCCGATCTGAGTATTTCCTTCGATAGTAATGATCTCGCCAAGCGCAGTTCAATCAACAAAGAGATTTTTAACGCGTATTTCGAAGAATTAAGCAGTCTTGGAAAAGAATATCATCTTAGTGATGTCAACCTGATGGATATCATTCTGCGCATGCCGGCCGTACTCAATGCGGAGAAGGCGGAGTCGGATGAGACACAATGGAAGGAGTTGAAAGGGCTGATCGGTGAAGCCGTGAAAAAGTTCAATCAGTTTCGTGATAATGAAGGCGCCGTTTTAGGGAAGGATGTAACGGAGCGCGTAACGGTCATTTTAAATTCAATTCCTCGGCTGGAAGAGTTTGAGCAGGTGCGGGTGGATAATATCCGGCAACGCATCATGCGCAGTGTTGCAGAGCTGCAGGAACAAAGTAACATCGATCATAACCGATTCGAGCAGGAGTTGATTTATTACATCGAGAAACTGGATATTTCAGAAGAGAAGGTGCGTTTACGGAGTCATTGCGATTATTTTCTTCAGACATTGAACGGTGCTGAGGGAAATGGGAAGAAACTCGGTTTTATAGCGCAGGAGATAGGGCGGGAGATCAATACCATCGGAGCGAAGGCTAACGATGCGCAGATGCAGCGGATTGTCGTGGAGATGAAAGATGAGCTGGAAAAACTCAAGGAACAACTGGCCAACGTACTGTGAAAATCAATCCCAATTTCCGTCATAAGCTTGTACTCTTCTGCGGACCCAGTGGCAGTGGCAAAACGACCATTGTGCATCACCTGATGCAGGTTTTCCCGACGATGAGATTCAGTATCTCTGCCACGACGCGGCCGCCCCGTCCCAACGAGACAGATGGCAAAGATTATTATTTCCTCTCGCCGGATGAGTTTCGTGCGTGTGTAGATAATGGTGATTTTCTGGAGTGGGAAGAGGTATATACCGATCGTTATTATGGTACGTTAAAATCAGAGGTAGAGCGGATCCTCAACGAGGAACATATTGCCCTTTTTGATGTGGACGTGGAAGGAGGATTACAGATTCGTAAACATTTTGGCAGGCAGCTGCTGGATGTATTTGTGATGCCTCCCTCTGTCGATGATCTCCACAAAAGACTGGTAGCACGGGCTACGGAAAGTGAAGACAGCCTGAGAAAAAGACTTTCGAAAGCAGAGAAGGAAATGCAGTACGCGTTTCAGTTTAATAATGTCATTGTGAATTCGGTGTTGGAAGATGCGAAGCGGGAGGCAGTGGAAATGGTGCGTAATTTCCTTGCTGAGGATTTTCCCGAACCCGATAATGAATAATCCGGCCAGATGAAAATCGGTTTGTATTTTGGCTCCTTTAATCCCGTACACTGCGGACACATGGTCATTGCGCAGTATATTGCTGAATTCTCGGCACTCGATCAGGTCTGGCTGGTGGTTTCTCCGCATAATCCGTTAAAACCTGCCGGCAGTCTGTTACAGGATTATCACCGTTTTCACCTCGTTGAACTGGCCATCGGTTCTTACCGGAAACTCAAGGCCTCTAAAATTGAATTCGATCTTCCCCGCCCCAGTTATACCGTGGTTACCCT
>JBIIHN010000033.1:0-9215 GCA_044235745.1 Bacteroidia bacterium | reverse complement strand
AATTAAACGGATGATTCCCCCCTGTTTTAAGCCTGCTACAGCTTCTTCCCAGGCCGGTAGTCGTAAGCCATCTCCTAATACATATTGTAGATTCCCGCCGGCTTTTTCTGACCCGTCAAATACTTCTCCACTCAGAAAACTTCCGGTATATCGGATTTCAACGGAATCACCGGCCACCGGCGCAGCACCTTCTCCTTCTTTCAAAACAATAAAATATACACCGGGCTTTATCGGTTCAGCTTTGATGTCGTTTTCAGCAAGGTACACATCAATACTATACTTTTCCAGTTCATTTACATCTTTTCGTTCCGCCATCCGTTGCTTGCGGTATTCTTCCCCGGTCATAACTTTTATCATGCGTACTTCAAACTGGAGGAAGTCGCCCTTGTTCACGGATGGTGGCAATACCTGACGGAAAGTTTTATCAAATACCGAATCAGCCGACACACTGAATACCGCGGAGTCTCCCTCCCCCATCAACGCAAATCCTTCTTCAATGCCTCCGATGAATGTTGGAAGTGTTAACTGTAAAATGAAATCGCGGGTTTGTTCATGGGAATCATACAAGACTTTTCCTTTCGTATCGCGATACTTTAAATGCATTCTCATCATGTCACCCACCAATGGCTTTCTTCCGTTTTTCTGTTCGATGAAACGGTATTGTAATCCATCTCCTGTTTTTTCAAACTTCGGATCGCGACAGGCGACCATGCATAACATCAATAAACTTAAGAGCGCGGTAATTTTAGCTGTACTCATTTTATTCGGTAACTTTTTCCAGTTTAACATGAAAAATCACACTTGAACTTCCCGGCACACAAACACCATCTCCGGTCACTCCATAGGCGAGATATGAGGGAACAATCATCATGGCTTTTTCGCCTTCCCGCATCAATAACAGCCCCTCCTGCAATCCGCTGGGCTGGTTAGACTGACCAAGCGTAAACGTCAGCAAGCCTGCACTGTCACTGGAGTAGCAAACCGATCCATCCAAAAGTCCTGCTTTATAAGAAATGGTAACATCTTTCATCAGTCCCGCTTTACGTCCCATCGTTTTTTCTGTAATTAAATAATGTAAACCGGTAGAAGTGGTATCCATCGCCAATCCATGTCGTTCTTCGTACGCATTGATATGTTCCATTTCCTCCCGAATCAGCTGACGGTTCTGATGAATCAATGCTTCTTTTAGGTCCTCTTTGGATGCCGGTGCCGGCGGAGTATATTTTTCACGGTTATTTCCCTGATGACAACCTGCAATTATTACCCAAACGAATAACAGGATGTTTGCTTTAATCAATCTTCTTTTCTGCATGTGTGAATTCAGGTAATACATCTATAAATCTTTGCACGGCCTGGTCCAGTTTTAACCGTGAGCGTCCTCCGGCGGCATTTCGGTGACCACCGCCCTCAAAATATTTCTCTGCAATGGCTTTTACCGAGAAGGTACCTTTAGAACGGAAGGAGATTTTGATGAGCCCATCCCGCTCTGCGAAGAGTGCAGATATCTGAACCCCGCTGATGCTCAATCCGAAATTCACGATCCCTTCCAGATCGCCGGGCTGGTGATGATAGGCATCCATGTCCTTCTGTGAAGCAGTCATGATCACCGTTTGATATTGTTCCAGAAACTGCATTTTTTCATGCAAGGTGTAGCCTAGAAAACGCATTCTCCAATAGGAATTGGTATCATATATCCGCTCGTGGATAATATCATTCCTGACGCCTTCGGCCATGAGGCGGGCGGTCATCAGATGGGTAGATGCAGAGACTGAGTTAAAACGAAAGGAGCCGGTGTCGGTCATAATTCCTGTATAAAAACACTCTGCAGATTCACGGTCGAGCAGATGATCCATTCCTGTCTGCAACAAAATATCAACCAGCAATTCGCAGGTAGAAGCATACGATGTGTGGGAGAATATCACCTGCCCGAAACCCGGTGCAGGGTCAAGATGATGATCAATCAACACAATCGGGACTTTAACATTCCGGAGTTCAGCCTGCATCTGTTCAACCCGGGAGGGCTCATTGAAATCGAGACAAAACACCAATTGAGCCGCAGCCAGTTTTTCTCTTGCTTTTTTAGGTTCACGGATAAAATCTGTCACCTGATCTGCACCGCTCATCCACGATAAAAACGCCGGAAACTCACTCGGCACCACCACCTCGGCGGAATGACCGGCTTTTCGAAGGACGCTGCACAGACCCAATGAAGATCCCAGAGCATCTCCGTCCGGTTTATGGTGTGTGGTGATGACAATTTGCTTCGGCTCCTTGAGCAAATCAAGCAAACCGTTGATTTGCTTATCAGTAAAAACCTGTTTCATGATTGAACATCAAAATTAATCCAATTACCTTTGCGCTCCGAAAGAAAGCATAAATATTCACAAACAATAAAAATGACTACGAATCGCACCTTTACCATGATCAAGCCGGATGCCGTTGAAAACGGATATATCGGAGGAATTCTTGATCACATCATCAAAGCCGGCTTCCGCATTGTTGCCATGAAATATACCCGATTGACCCCGGAGGCAGCAGGTAAGTTTTATGAAATTCACAAGGAACGTCCATTTTACAAAGACCTTGTCAGCTATATGAGTTCAGGCCCCATCGTGGCCGCTATCCTAGAAAAGGACAATGCGGTTGAAGATTTCCGCACACTCATCGGCGCTACTGATCCTGCTAAAGCAGCTGAAGGAACCATCCGTAAAATGTATGCAAAATCCATTGAAGCGAATGCTGTTCACGGATCTGACAGTAACGAAAATGCAGCAATTGAAGGAAGCTTTTTCTTCTCTATGCTGGAGCGTCCGTAATCCGGATCGTCATCTCATTAAACGACCATTCGTTCACCGGATGGTCGTTTTTTTTTCATTGACCGGAATACGCTGGATTATTCAAATCTTGGAACAACAAAAAACATAATCAACATACCTATAAAAAAGATAAAAAGTGCGGTAAGTACAATTTTCTCATACAATGAATAGCCGGGGCCTTTCGCGCTCTTTCTCATCTCAATAAAACTGCATATCCAGAATAACCTCTTCTCCCAATGCCTCGTTGAGCTGTTGAATAAGGTCCTGCCTCACCATGGTCAGTTCATTTTTAAGGACGGAAGAATTCAAATAAACAGAGAGTACCCCATTTCTGAAATTGATAGAATTGGTCCGCTGAACAACGGCCGGAAGCATACTATTGCCCCAGGCCTCTACAATTTTTGCCGACCAAAGGCCATCATCCAGCTCATACTTCTTCAGCATTTCACGGATGACCTCCTTGATGGAGCTTTCGTTGGTAGGGCGCATACAACAAAGATCGGGAATTCTGCACAACCTGACCCATGGTTTATATAGGCTGAGGGCAAAAAAATGGATACTTTTGTGGTCGGAAATGTCAATAATCACCTTCACCACCGACTGGGGCACCCGTGATTTCCACATCGGGGCCTTGAAAGGAATGCTGCTTTCCAGGCTCAGCAACCTGCAGATGATTGATATATCACATCAGATTGCCCGGCACAATATTCAACAGGCAGCCTATATCTTTAAAAATGCTCATACTCATTTTCCGGCAGGCACTCTACATTTGGTAGGAGTATATGGTCAAAGTAAGTACGAACCACAACTGATTGCGCTGAAAAAAAACGGCCATATTTTCATAGGAGTGAATGACGGATTTTTTTCATTGGTCTTTGATGAAATGCCGATTGACGTCGTGACTATCGGAAATCGTTCAGCAAAAGGAGATCTCTTCGATCTCCCTGTTATAGTTGAAACGGCCACCGCATTGTTAAACGGCACCAATCTGTATGAGCTCGGAGAACGTCCCGACCATATTGTTCAACGTTCCTCCTTCCAGCCAACCATTGATGAAGAGCTTATTCATGGAATCGTTATTTACATTGATGACTATGGAAATATCGTGACCAACATCTCGCGCGAGTTGTTTGAAGGGCGACGTAAAGGCAGAAGTTTTGAAATTGTTGCCCGCAAATCGCAGTATTCGATCAATAAAATCAGCCATTTCTACAATAGTGTTGAGCCTGGTTCAGCCCTGGCGCTTTTTAACGATGCCGGATTACTGGAAATAGCCATCAACGAAGACAGCGCACTGAAACTCATGAATATAAAACTCAACGACAATATCCGCATCGAGTTCAAATGATCACCCGCATTGTCCGACTCAGCATTTCCCCGGATCGGGTGCAGGATTTTCTGCGGAAATTTCACGATACATATCCGGCCATCCGCCATTTCGAAGGATGCCGGCATCTGCAGCTTTTCAGAGATGTTCAGGACGAAAATGTACTCATTACGTACAGTCATTGGGAGTCCTCTGAGCATCTCGACAGATACAGAAACTCTGAACTATTCAAGTCAACCTGGAGTGAAGTAAAACCGATGTTTGTTGCTCAGCCGGTGGCCTTCTCGATGGAAGAAATCAATAGAGCAGAAAATTAGTATTTACCCTGCCAGCGCAATGTCAGGCATTCGTTTCATCTCCTGCTTTAACAAGGGGTTGATGACTTTGAAAAATAACGGAGGGATCAGCGCGAGTATAATCATCCCCGGGTAACCGGCGGGCATCTGCGGGCTTTCATCTATATGTTCCAGCAGCGGATACTTTTTACTGGCTTTGTAGTGGTGATCGCTATGGCGTGATAATTCAAATAACAGCACCCTTCCCAAAATATGATCTGAATTCCACGAATGGCAATGCAGGGTACGACCATAACTTCCATCGTGGCGCTGATGACGGGCCAGTCCATAATGTTCAATATAATTGACAGCTTCCAATAAGAGGATTCCTATCAGGGAAGCCATCAAGAAAAAGAGCAGACTACGCATACCCAGTGTTGACCAGATCACCAGCAGTAATCCTGCCTGAATCAGATGAAACTGAAGCATCTGATTTTTCAAACTCAGAATGGGTTGCCCTGACTTTTTCAAACGATGGTTTTCCAGTTCCCAGGCCGAACGATAACTGAATATTACAGAACGAAACCAGAAGGCATACAAGGATTCATTGAATCGGGCACTGGCCGGATCATCAGGTGTACCTACCCTTTTATGATGTCCACGGTTATGCTCAATAAAAAAGTGCATATACAACGAACTCAACAATACTATTTTGGCCAGGAGCTGCTCGGCAGGATTCGAACGATGTCCCAGTTCATGACCTACGTTGATACCGATAATACCGCACATCATTCCCATGCATGCTGTCATCCCGGCCGCCTCCCAACCTGTAACACCATCGGCTTTGATGCGATGCAAGAACAAAATGAGGGTAATCCACTGAAAGGGCACCAGCAACCAGATCAGCCAATCATAAAGAGGATCTTTGGCAACAAGTTCAGCCTCCGCGAGACTTAAATTTACAGGATCAGGCTTCACCATCAGCTCCACAAGAGGAACCAGAATAAAGGCAAAGACCAGAGGAAAAAGTGTATAATAACCACCCATATAAATACCAACCAGGCTCCCCAGCGAAGGAATATAAGACAGGGAATATTTGAGGGCTCGCAAACCGGACATCAGGGTTCTAATTTAATCAAAACAAAAATCGTTCAGAAAACGTTAAAATAAAAATTGCATTGATCCTTCCCGTTCAGTAACTTTGAATTGTTTCACACACGATGAAAGAAGATAAAACAGGCCGAAAGAGTGAGCAGGAATTATTGTTGCTGGAGAAGGAACGCACACATCCTACCCGCACCCTGTTATTTTTCAGTCTGGTCGGTTCAAGTTTACTATTTCTTTCCATGGTAATAATGTTCATCATCTGGATGACACATAATACCCCAACCGAAAATTTCAAATTGCCCAAAGAATTTACTGTCAGTACGATCATTCTACTGATCAGCTCCTATCTGGTAACCATTGTCCGCCGGCAATATGAAGCCGATAACGACAGAGGATTATTACTATCATTAACGGGCGTACTCATCTGCTCCTTTTTCTTCTCCCTGCTGCAGTTGAGCGGATGGAAAAATATGCTGGATCAGGGATTTTTACCTAACAAAGACATCGGCACCGGCCTTGTCTATGCCATCAGCGGATTTCATTTCCTGCATCTGGGGGCTGGTATGGTTTACCTCTTTTACCTCTGGCTGAAATCCTTTGATATCTGGAATGATCCGGTTCGTTCCTTATTGTATTTCTCTAACAAATACGAAGGTGTTCGTCTTGAACTTTTCAGTAACTACTGGCATTATGTCGACGGACTTTGGTTATTCATTTTCCTTAGTTTTCTGTTTATCTTCTGAAATTTTTACCTTGATTTTTAGTTACTTTGAGGCATGAAACATCTGCTTCTTATCTGTTTTATAATTACCCTTGGCGCGACAACCGCGTTATCCCAAACTACCTACAGCGACCGGGCCTATCGTCAGTATCCGCATTGGATCTTAATGATGGATGATACGCTCTCGAATTTCAATGAAGTAAACAAAGCATTTGACCTTTATTGGGAGCAACATGAAATGCCTCACGAAGAAGATGCCATCCTTGGTATGAAGGATGCAACAGAGGAGGAAAAGGAAAATAAGGAAGGGTGGTTAAAAAAACTCTTTAAAGGTAAACGACAGCCGGATGAAACAGAACTCGCCTATGCATTAAAGCGATATCGGTATTGGAAGCTGAAATCGGAGCCCTGGGTACAGGAAGACGGCAGGATCCTGACTCCATTCGAACGCCAGCAAATACTTGAAACCATCCGCCGATAACCCTCCTCTTCCCATGAAAAAAATATTCTTCACCTGTATATTTCTTCTCACCTGTGGTGCTCTTGTTTATGCGCAGCCATCCGCCAGCTGGGCACCGATGGGTCCCACCCAGTTTCCAACCAATGTCAGCGGACAGATCAACGGAATTGGTCGGGTATGCCAAATGAAATTTCATCCCACCAACCCACAAAAAGTCTATGCCGTCAGTGCTTCAGGAGGCCTGTGGATTAGCCTTAACGGAACGGTTAGCTGGAATAAGTGCGGAACCGATGCCTTACCGTTGACAGCCTGTGCTTCGGTATGCGTTGATTATACCAATGACAGTATCCTTTATCTGGGAACCGGAGACCCCAACTACTATTCTACAGACCTCGGTATTTATAAATCAACAGATGGAGGGAACACCTGGTCGCCGGCCAATACAGGATGCGGAACTGCGATGGCAGTAGAAATACTGATGGATCCTGCAGATCATATGACACTGGTTGCCGCTACCAGCGGAGGCATTTATAAATCAACAAATGGTGGAGTTACCTGGGTTTCGAAGTTAGCGGTAGGCCAGTTCACCGATATGGAAATGAAACCATCAGCTGCTTCAAGAACATTGTATGCGGTGAACTTCTCTAATTTCTACAAGTCGGAAGATTTTGGCGATACCTGGACACAGATCACCACCGGCATTGCTGTTCCGGGCGGCGGAAGCGGTCAAGGGATGCGACTGGCAGTATCGGCAGCAGATACCAATGTAGTTTATGCCGGCATGGTAAAAGACGAAGGCACCATATTCCGTTCGAACGATGGAGGAAATACGTTCACCACGGTTTATAATAATCCATCACAAAGTCTCACCGGCTATGATGTAAACGGAGGCGGACAAGGAAACTATAATTTTACGATGGTCGCAGACCCGCTAAATGCGAATACTGTCTTTCTGGCTTCCCATGTGGTTTGGAAATCTACCGATGGCGGCGTCAACTGGAATCAACTCACCCAATGGTGGGCGATGTTGCATACGGATATGCATGATTTTGTTTTCAATCCCTTCTCACCGAACGAACTTTACAGCATCAACGACGGAGGTGTATGGATCTCCACGAACGGAGGAAACAACTGGTTACCACGCTCCAATGGACTAGGTGCCACCGAGATTTATAAAGCAGCCAATGATCCCCGACGTAAGGATCTTGTCAGTATTGGTACGCAGGATAATGGCGAACTCTTCTCCTATCAGGGAACCTGGAAAACAAACCGCGGAGGTGACTGGACATCGCGTGTCCTTTTTGACTACACCAATACCAACCGGGTTTATTATTTCGAAAACGGTAAGCGACGTCAATTAAATATTTCCAGTGCGGAAAACAATTATGCTTTACCGGTCACACCCGGCAACAGTACTTTAAAGCTGGCATTTACACCACTCAACTCAGATATGGCACTGGCAGGTATCAACGACCTCTATCTGACAGCAGATCTCAGCAGTGCAGCTCCGGTATGGGGACTTATGACGACCTTTCCCGGCGCCATCAAAGCGATGGAATTTGCAGCCTGGTCGGAGCAAACCATTTATGTACTGGTCGCGCCCAATAAGATCTGGCGGGGATACGACCTAACGGCATGGGCGCCGAACTGGAGCACTTACAATCTGCCGTCTGCGGTCAGCAACTCCAGCAGTATTGCCACCTTGCCCAATGATACCAACGTGGTCTATGTAACGATCGGATCAAAAGTTTACCGCTCCAACGATCAGGGTCAAACATGGGTCAACGAATCATTCAATCTCCCCAACATCAATATCCTTAAAATCATTCACGATCCCTACTCCACGGATGAATCCGTGTATATCTGCAACACCGCCGGAGTATGGTATAAGAACAAATTCATGACCAGCTGGTCGGACTACAATCAGGGGTTACCATCTGTCGCAAACATCACCGATTTTATGTATTTTGATGGTGGCATTGACAGCAGTTTAATTCGCATTGCCAGTTATGGACGCGGAGTATGGGAAACGCCGCTCGCCACTTCCACACAAAGTATCATGGAAGTAAATATCCCCGAGCTCCTTATTTATCCCAATCCCGCAACTGATAAACTTCGTATCCGGCTCCCCTATTCCACAACGGGTCAACAGGAGATCAGCATCTATTCAGCTGATGGGAAACTTCTCACGACAAGATCGATAGTACTAACGGCAGGGATAGCCGAAATAGACATTTCATCTCTTTCACCCGGACAATACACCCTAAGCCACCATGAAAAGGGCCGACTTCGAAGTCGCGGACTATTCATCAAACAATAATACGCAAACCGCATTACGGATGAACCGTAACCATGATATACGAAAGGCAAAACAAGCCACTTTGTCGACAGCGCGAAGATCGTAAAGCCTAAGCCTTAAATACGCTTTTTACGTAACGTATTGTCCGTATCGATCAGGTTCACCACAAGATGCTGTGATCTACACTGAAACGGGCAATGCATAAGCCGG
>JBIIHN010000378.1:0-2764 GCA_044235745.1 Bacteroidia bacterium | reverse complement strand
GTGTGTTACAGCCAGCACCGCTGATAGGAGCATCATCGTTGTTGCTGTATTGGAAATCCACATCGATATTAAAAATGCGGTTAGCATTACGCCCGTCAGAATATTTCCGGCGGTCTTTCCGTTTTGGGATAAGATACCTATCGCCAGTCTTCTGTGTAGCCCCCATTTTTCAATTGAAAATGATAATAGAAAGCCGCCAATGAATAAGAATAATATCGGATCCATATATTGTGCGGAAACTACTTTTATATCAGTAATCCCACAAACCGGAAGGACAATAAATGGAATGAATGAAGTAACGGCAATGTGTACACATTCGGTCAACCACCAGATAGCCATCCATGCTGTCAGTCCAATCATGATGGGAATGGAAGGGTATAATATGTCGGGAGATGTATAGAAAAAACTTGAGAAAAACAGGAGAGGGCCTGCTATTTTAGCTATTGATTTTCTTTTCAAGCTGATCTGGTTTGAGCCGGTATCCATGACTTTAAGTGAAGGGTTTAGCTATCCCTTAATTTATTCAACAGTTCACTTAAAATCGATGCATCTTCGAAACTAATGTTCCTCGTTATTCCATCCAGCGCGCTTTCTTCTTTATCCATATCGGATAGCAGTTTCAGCCCCTTCTCCGTAATGGTTATCTTGGCTACTCTTCGGTCTGAAAGATCTGCAGCCCTCTTTACCAGACCTGTTTTATGAAGCCTTTCTACAATGCGGCTGGTATCACTCATCCGGTCTACCATTCTTGATTTAATGGATCCCAGACTTAATTCTTCCGGATGCGAGCCTCGCAGAATACGAAGAACATTGTATTGCTGCGCACTTAAGCCATGTTTTTTAAAAATTTCTGCGTGTTTGCTTTGTAGCCATGTAGCAGTAAAAATGATATTCAACTGAACCTCCTGGTGGTGGTTCCTGAACGACTTTTGCTGAATTTCTTCATGGATTTTTTTACCCATATGATCAAAAGTAGTTAAAAAAGCAGATAGTGAAAAAATAAAAAGCTGCCCGAACCGGACAGCTTTTTTTAATACAAACGTGAAGGGTTATTTTGATTGTACAAGTTCTATGTTCATGAGGATATCCACCTCTTCACTAACCACCATTCCTCCGGCTTCAGTGAGAACGCTCCATTTGAGGTTGTATTCTTTACGATTGATTTTACCTTTTGCCTTAAATCCTGCTTTTACATTTCCCCAGGGATCTTTGGCGGTACCACCGTAGGTAACATCGAATTTTACTCTTTTGGTAACATCTCTGATCGTAAGATCACCGGTTAGTTCATATTTGTTTCCGCTGATTTTCTTAAAACTAACACTCTTAAAGTTCATCTTCGGATACTTTTCTGCATTAAAAAAGTCATCGCCCATCAGATGTTTGTCACGGTCAACGTTGTCGGTATTAATGCTATTTACATCCACACTGAATTCAATAGAGGCACCGTCAAAGTCGGGTGTGCTGGAAACTACTTTGCCGTTGTAAGTTTTGAAGTATCCTTCTGTTTCAGAAACTACCATGTGAACAATGGAGAATTTCACATTCGAATGAGAGGCGTCAATTGTCCAGTTTGTTTGCGCTTGTACTGCCATTGCAGTAGCAATGGTGAAGATTGACAGAATCAGTTTTTTCATATTGTGTTGGTTTATTTTGCAAATTTAATGTACTTACAATATATGTCATAACAAGTATTGAAGCAAATTTTTTAATATTTTGATATTTAGGTATATAAGTTTAGAGGGTTCTTAAATTTTCTTCTTTAAGTAGCGAAAAACAAGTCCGGCGGTGACCATTTGGACTGTCTTTAAAACTCCTTTGAACTGTTCCTTCTTTTCATCAGATATTGATTCCGGAAGAAATTTATCGATAAGTGTATTGACAGGTTGCAAAAATTTTCCTGCCATGTTTATCTGATCATTACTGAGCGGCAATATGCTTTGCAAAGCCATTTTGCCGAAGTTTTTCTCCAGGTGATGCAACTTGTCATTGATCCGCTGTTCGTGGAACTTCATTTCGGCTTTAGCTCTTGCCTGTTCAGATTTTAATTTATCCAGCGGTTTCATCCTGCGTATTATCGTCTTTGTGTTCCTTCAGAAGATGATCTATTACCTTGCCGGCAATTTCTGATTTAAGGGAATTTTGTTTCTTGATGATGATCATAATGATGACCATATCAACCACTGCTACAATAGCATAACCCGGACCCGTTTGCTGAAGCCATCGATCAATGAAGACAGCTGCCATGAAGGAAAGAAAAAACATCGTGAAAAAAGAAAAAATGATAATCAATAACAGGATTGAGGCTTCTGCAATCAGCTTTGATAGCTTTTCATATGCCGTTAACTTAGTATATTCTATTCGAGCGTCAACATAGTCTGCTATGTCTTTACGCAAAGCTTTTGCGTATGCGCCAAAATTATACTCTTCCTTATCGTTCATGCGTTCGGGTCGGTCTGTTTCTTTATTTCATTGAGCACCTCTTTCCCTTTATCAAGTTGCTCTTCAAACTCATCTTTGAATTTCCCGGCCGCTTCTTTGATATCGGCAATGATTTCTTCACCCTTGCCACTGGCCAGCATATAACCAACTACCGCACCTGCTGCTGCACCGGCAAGAAAAGATAATATGAAAGCAGATTTACGTTCCATCTTTTTTCTTCAAAGGTAAACAAAGTAATCTCGAACTGAAATTGACATTAATAGTAATTGAACTGATTTCAATCAACTAAACCGATCTGCAAAGTCTCGAAATTAGTTCTTGGTGT
>JBIIHN010000377.1:0-2772 GCA_044235745.1 Bacteroidia bacterium | reverse complement strand
ACTCAACAAACAAAATGTGTTTGATGATTTCATTGCTGCTGCTGAATATCTGACGCGTGAAAAATACACTTCTCCGTTGCGACTGGCCATACAGGGTGGTTCCAATGGAGGTTTATTGATCGGAGCAGTTGTTAATCAGCGCCCGGATCTTTTTAAAGTAGCCTTCCCGCAGGTAGGAGTAATGGATATGCTGCGGTTTCACAAATTTACTGTTGGCTGGGGATGGGTGGTTGAATATGGATCGAGCGACAGTCTGCAGCACTTTAAAAACCTGTACGGTTATTCACCGATTCATAACATTAAACCCGTATCGCACCCTGCGGTGATGGTCACTACCGCTGATCATGACGACCGTGTAGTACCTGCCCATTCCTTCAAGTACATCGCTACACTGCAGGAAAAGAACAAGGGAAATAACCCGATGCTCATCCGTATTGATGTAAAGGCCGGACATGGTGCCGGTAAACCCCTCAGCAAAACCATTGAAGAAATTGCCGATATCTACTCTTTCATGTTCTTTAACATGGGCGTAGAGATTAAGTAATATCCTTATCTGATGAATATCCTCCTTTTAGGTTCCGGTGGACGCGAACATGCCTTCGCCCGAAGTTTATCCGCCAGTCCATTGTGTGAACAGCTGTTTATTGCACCGGGGAATGCCGGAACTGCACTGCATGGCACTAACGTTAATGTATCACCGAACGATTTTGGAAAACTGAAAGAGTTCTGCCTCGAACAACGGATTACCATGGTGGTTGTTGGTCCGGAAGATCCGCTGGTGAATGGAGTAACGGATTACTTTGAAGGAGATGATGTGTTGAAAGGTATTCCGGTGATTGGCCCTACCAAAGCCGGAGCAATGCTTGAAGGCAGCAAGGATTTTTCCAAGGCCTTCATGAAGCGACACAATGTACCCACAGCGGCGTACGAGAGTTTCACATTTGCCGGAATCGAAGAAGGATATAAATTTCTTGAGACGTTAAAGCCACCGTATGTTTTAAAAGCAGATGGTCTTGCCGCGGGAAAAGGAGTACTCATTATTGATGATCCGGAAGAAGCGAAAGCCGAATTAAAATCGATGCTGGGGGATGCCAAGTTTGGCAAAGCGGGTGAGAAGGTAGTCATCGAGGAGTTTCTGAATGGCATAGAAGTATCGGTTTTTGTACTGACCGACGGAAAAAACTACAAGATCCTTCCCGAAGCAAAAGACTACAAGCGCATCGGTGATGGCGACAAAGGACTAAACACGGGCGGCATGGGTGCTGTTTCACCGGTTCCCTTTGCCGATGACCACTTTATGCGTAAAGTAGAAGAACGCATTGTGAAGCCCACTATTGAAGGGCTGGCAAAGGAAGAGATCGGTTACCGTGGATTCATCTTCATCGGACTGATGAACGTGGGCGGTGAACCCTATGTGATCGAGTATAATTGTCGCATGGGTGATCCGGAAACAGAAGCAGTATTGCCGCGTATTCAAACCGATTTTGTTAAACTCATGGATGCGGTGGCTAAACAGCAGCTCGATAAAATACAACTTGAAATTGACCCCCGTACTGCCGTCACGGTGGTAATGGTATCGGGAGGATATCCCGGTAACTATGACAAGGGTTTTGAAATTACCCATCTCGAAAAAGCAGGTACGACGATCGTTTTTCATGCCGGCACCAAAGCTTCCGGAGATAAAGTAATCACCAATGGCGGACGTGTGCTTGCGCTCACCTCACTGGCCTCAACGATTGAGGAGGCGCGGGAAGCATCCTATGCCGCAGCCCTTTCTATTAACTTCGATTATGCTTATTACCGCAAGGATATAGGCCTGGATCTGATGTCCCTGGTATAACGTCAACGGAGAGCCGCAAAGATGTTGCACAAAACCAGAGCGGTTGTTCTCGATGTCACCCCTTATGCGGAAGCGAGTATCATTGTAAAAGCCTATACGGAAACCCACGGGTTGCAGAGTTTCCTTGTAAACGGTGTACGCAAACAGAAAGCACGTTTCGCCAACAATCTTTTTCAGCCACTCACGCTTATTGAAGTGATCGCCTATTTCAAAAAAGCCGGAGGATTACACCGGGTGTCTGAAGTAGCCGCCTCTCCCCCACTCGTTCATATTCCGTACGACACCATCAAAACCACGATGGCCTTATTCCTCGCGGAAGTATTATACAGAAGTGTAAAGGAAGAAGAAGCCAATCCGGACTTATTCGGTTTTATTGATCATGCCATACAAATACTCGACCTTCATGCCGAAACAACCAGCCGTTTCCATCTCTGTTTTTGCCTTCAGCTGAGTCGTTATCTCGGATTTTACCCAAGTGGTCGATACAGTACATTCTCACCCTGGTTTGATTTAAAAGAAGGGGTTTTCAGAGAAAGCCGGCCGATGCATCCCTATTATCTGGAACAAGGACCCAGCCAACGATTTGATGAACTGTTGCAGCTATCGCTTGAAAACATCCACGAGATAAAGATGAGTGCCGATGAACGCCGAAAATTACTGCAAGGGATCATCACCTACTTTGAACTTCACCACACCCAGGGATTTTCCATTCGCTCACATGAGGTGTTGATGGAGTTGATGGGATGATTTATCCTTGAGGGATCACGGGTAAAAAAGCAGGAGGTCGAGTCAAAAGGAGACCGCTGTAGCGCCTTACACGATAAATCATACGAGAGGAAATACGGTTTATTATGTGAGGGGTAATACGATTTATTATGGGAGGGGTAATACGATTTATTATGGGAGGGGTAATACGATTTATTATGGGAGGG